>JALRBG010000024.1 GCA_023257855.1 Pseudomonadales bacterium
AGGTCCGGATTCTCGTGTTCGTGGCGGTAATCCGACTCCCCGGTAGGGGGTAAATCTGCTATCTTAGCCGGATGAATTACACATGAGGACTCGGGAAGTATGATTATCGATTGCCATGGCCACTACACCACATCCCCCGACGAACTGGGCGATTACCGCGAGGCCCAGAAAGCCGCGCTGAAGAACAACCCTGACCACAAGGGTGAGAAAGGTGTCATCAACATCACCGACGACCAGATCCGCGAAAGCCTGGAAAACAGCCAGCTTAAACTGCAGCGGGAACGCGGCACCGACGTCACCATCTTTTCGCCCCGTGCCTCCTGGATGGGCCCGCATGTGGGCAACGCCTGGACCAGCAAGTACTGGACCGAGCACACCAACGAACTGATCTACCGGGTCACCCAGTTGTATCCGGACAACTTCATCGGCGCCTGCGCCCTGCCGCAGAGTCCCGGCACCGACCTGAAAAATTCCGTCGCCGAACTGGAGCGCTGTGTTAATGAATTCGGCTTCGTGGGCTGCAACCTGAACCCGGACCCATCCGGCGGCAAGTTCGATTCACCGCCCATGGGGGACAAGTACTGGTATCCCATCTACGAGAAAATGGTGGAGCTCGATGTACCTGCCATGGTTCACGTCAGCGGTGCATGCAATCCGGCTTTTCATTCCACAGGCTCCTATTACCTGAGCGCTGATACCACGGCTTTCATGCAACTGATGCAGAGCACCGTGTGCCAGGATTTTCCGACGATCAAGTTCATCATTCCCCATGGCGGCGGCGCCGTCCCCTACCACTGGGGACGCTTTCGCGGACTGGCAGACATGCTGAAATTGCCGTCACTCGACGAACTGCTGATGAACAATGTCTATTTCGACACGTGCGTATACCACCAGAAGGGTATCGACATGCTGCTGAAGGTTATCGACAACAAGAACATCCTGTTTGCGTCTGAGATGGTCGGAGCCGTGCGCGGCATCGACCCCGAAACAGGGCATTACTTCGATGACACCAGGCGCTACATCGACAATGCCGATATTTCAGCTGAAGAAAAAGCAAACATTTTCGAGCACAACATCCGCAAGGTGTTCCCACGCCTGAAGATATAGTCGTCTGTGGATGGCATCTTTGCATGAAAACTATGCGCAGGTTTGCCGTCATTCTGCTGGCGCTCTCCACAGTGGCCTGCATATCGGCTGATGCAAGGGACAGAATGACGGAGGCAGCCGTTTTCATCGAAGAGCCACATCCGCTTCAGGCAAGCTACAGGTGCTAGACGCCTGGCGTAGCTATTTCGAAGCACCTGAAGCGCCGTTTTCCTGGGTGCCTGACCAGGTGGAAGTCCTGGCATCCGGTACGCTTGCCCATAGTTCTGGCCCCGTTTTCGACGCGAGCGGCACAGCGGTCACCCGCTTCAATTCCATCTGGTGACTGAATGCCCGCGGTGAATGGAAAGTCGTTTTTGACAAGGGCAGCCCCCTGGAAGACTGAATAATGACAGCTACACAACCGGAAAAACGCAAACTGCTGTTCACGGCAATAGCCGGTTTTTGCGTATTGGTCAGTAGCCTGTTGTTGCGAACAACACTGTCCCGGGTTGACCAGGGTGAAGCACTGGCCGGTTACAGTGGGCTCAGCATCGGTTTTTCCTTCCTGGTAGCGCTGGTACTGACTGGCCTGATCACCGGGCAGATCGGGCTTATTCGCGGCGAAAAGCCCCTGGTACTGCCCATACTGGCACTGCTGCTGAACGGTATTATCTTTATCGCGGCAGTCGTCCTGATTCCCCGCTGAGAGCCGTCTGCGTGAAAATTTACGGCGACCTGATATCCGGCAACTGCCACAAAATCAAACTATTGTGCTCGCTCCTCAGCATTGGCCATGAATGGATTGCCATGGACATCATGGCCGGTGATTGCCGCCAAGCGGATTTTCTTGCAAAAAACCCCAACGGCAAGATACCCCTGCTGGAACTCGATGACGGTCGTTTCCTGGCGGAATCGAATGCCATCCTCTGCTACCTGTCCAGCGGCACTGATCACCTGCCAGCGGATCGCTACCTGAATGCAAAGATTTTTGAGTGGATGTTCTTCGAGCAGTACAGCCACGAACCCTATATCGCGGTGCGCCGCTTCATTAACAAGTACCAGGGCCTGCCGGCAGCAAGGCAGGCGGAATACGAGGCAAAATTCGCCGGCGGCGAAAAAGCGCTCGGTATCATGGAAAGTCGTCTGTCGAACACTGATTTTCTGGTGGGCAAGTCACCAACCATTGCCGATATCGCGCTCTATGGTTACACCCATGTCGCCGATGAAGGCGGGTATGACCTGGACAGGTATCCGGCCATCCAGGCATGGCTGGGCCGCATCGCTGCCCTGCCCCGCTATGAGTCCATGCCGTCCACCTGACCGGTTAGCGGAAAGCCGCACCCTTCTGGCATAATGCCTCCCGTATGAAAATGGCTTTCCCACAATTCAGGTACTTGTTATTCCACGCTTTTTTTGCGACCTGCGGGCTTGCCAGCCCGACGCTGCTGGCAGGCCAGTTCGCCATTGCCGTAGCCAATGATTTCGATTTCACGCTGGAAGAACTGACGCGGGAGTTTGAAAGGTATTCCGGCCATGAAGTGACTATCGTGCCCGGGCCCAGCAGCCGCCACTATGGCCAGATCATCAACGGTGCCGGTTACGACATATTCCTGTCCGATGATAGTACGCGTCCCGAAATACTCGAAAGGGAGAACAAGACGATACCCGGCTCCCGTTTCACGTATGCCTTCAGCCGGCTAGTACTATGGAGTGTCGACAACCGCCCCCTGAGCCCGGAAGTATTGCGGGAAAAAAACTTTCATCTGCTGGCCCTGACAAACCCCCGACTGTCAGCCTATGGCCGGGCGGCACAGGAAGCACTGGAAACGCTGTCAGCGTGGGACAGCCTGCAGGATAAGCTGCTGTTCGGGGAAAACGTCGGGCAAACCTACCAGTTTGCGATCAGCGGTGATGCTGACCTGGCTCTCATAGCCTTTTCCCAGATCGTGTATGGCCAATACATGCAGGCGGGCAGTTACTGGCTCATTCCCGAGGCCTGGTACACACCCATCGAACAACAGGGTGTGCTGCTCACCGAAAATCCGGCAGCACGTGAATTTCTTGACTACCTGCAGAGCGACCAGGCCCGCCAGATCATCCAGGGCAACGGGTTCAGCGTACCCTGATGCCCGCTGCTGCCGACATAGCCGCTCTGTTCCTCACACTCAGGCTCGCCCTGTTGTCGACATTTATACTGCTGCTGCTTGGCACGCCTGCTGCCTGGTGGCTGGCACGTACGCAGTGGCGCTACAAATTCCTGGTGGAGGCGCTGGTGGCCCTGCCGCTGGTTTTGCCTCCCACCGTGCTGGGTTTCTACCTGTTGATTTTTCTTGGCGCCAACGGTCCGTTGGCCATGCTTGGCGGCAGTACCCTTGCCTTTACCTTTTCCGGACTGGTGATCGGCTCCGTCATCTACTCCATGCCGTTCGTCATTCAGCCGCTGCAGGATGCTTTCCAGGCAGCCGGCAGACGCCCGCTCGAAGTGGCGGCAACACTTGGGGCCTCACCCCGGGATCGATTCCTGACCATTGCCCTGCCCCTGGCGAGACCGGGCTTTATCACGGCCGCCGTACTCGGTTTCGCGCACACCATTGGTGAATTCGGGGTCGTGTTAATGATCGGCGGCAACATTCCGGGTCGCACGCAGGTACTTTCCATCGCCATCTACGACCACGTGGAGAGCCTGGATTACGCCAGCGCCCACCTGCTCGCCGGCGGCCTGATCCTGCTGTCCTTCCTGATGCTCGCGGCAGTGTATGGTGCCAATCGCCGGTTCAGGGTGGCCAGGTTATGACCCTCTCCGCCAGCTTCTCGCTCACTCGCGATACATTCACCCTCAGTGTGGATCTCAATCTGCCCGCGAGCGGCATCACGGCCGTGTTCGGCCCTTCGGGCAGCGGCAAGACCACGCTGCTGCGCGCAATAGCCGGTCTCGAACACATTCCTGGCGCTCATATTACCTTCCAGGGCAATACCTGGCAGGACGACAGGACATTCGTCCCCACCCACCTGCGCCGTATCGGCTATGTATTCCAGCAAGCCAGCCTGTTCGCCCATCTGTCCGTGCGCGCCAATCTCGAGTATGGCCTGAGCCGGGTCCCGGCCGATAACAGGCGTATCCGCCTTGATGATGCCGTCGACCTGCTGGGAATAGGCACCCTTCTCGATCGCGACCCACAGACCCTGTCCGGCGGCGAACAGCAGCGTGTGGCCATCGCCCGTACATTGGCAACCAGCCCGCAACTGCTGCTGATGGACGAACCGTTGTCATCTCTGGATCACAAGCGCAAGCTGGAGATTCTGCCTTACCTGGAAAACCTGCACCGTGAACTGGCCCTGCCGGTACTGTATGTCAGCCATGCCACCGATGAAGTCGCACGCCTGGCTGATGAACTCGTCATTCTGCGCAACGGCAGCATCCTGGGCAGCGGGCCCATACAACAAATGCTGACCCGTCTCGACCTGCCGCTGTCACATCGTGGTGATGCCGAAACCCTTGTCCGCGCACGGGTAGCGCGATTGGATGGCGACTTTGGCCTGGCGCACCTGCAGGCAGGCGATCACGAGTTCATAGTGACCAGCGGGGGCCTGAAAGTTGGGGATGATGTGCGACTAAGGATATCTGCACACGATGTCAGCCTGACCCTGGAGCAGCAACGCGGCACATCGATCCAGAATATTTTTCCAGTTACCGTGGCTGAAGCCGCACCGGAGGGCGACGCCCAGTTCATGGTAAAAGTGATGCTAGGCGACAATCCCCTGCTGGCCAGGGTGACACGAAAATCAGTGAACGAACTGGGTATTGCTGCCGGCAAGCAGCTTTATGCCCAGGTCAAAGGCGTGGCGGTCCTTGCTTGATTACAACTTTCAAATATCACTCAAAAAAAAAGGAGGACCTAAGTCCTCCTTTTTTTCTTGCCCAACTTTAGAAGCGGGTTGAGAACGAAACACCGTACTCACGCGGACGGTCGACAGTAGCGAAGTCGAACTGCCAAACACCATGCATGAAACCAGAGTTGAAGTTGTACTCATCTGTCAGGTTGTTGCCCCAGAGTGTAATCTGGTAGCTATCATCTGCAGGAGTCCATACAGCACGAGCATTAGTCATCCATAGATCACCTGCAGGTGACTCTGACACCAGACCCTGGAAGTTCTGGCGCAATTCCAGAGTCGATGCACGCCAGTAGCTATCCCAGTAGTTAGTCTGGATGCGAGCCATCAGATTGCCACCAAACACGTTGCCAAACTCGTACTCTGCACTAAACATGTATGTTTTGTCAGGGGCACGAGCAAACTCTGAATCCTTGGGCAGCGGCGCACCAGGGTTGATGCTGGTGTACTGAGTGTCCAGGAATCCAAGGTTAGCAACCAAGGTTAGGCGATCAGTTGGCAAATAAGTCAACTCAAACTCCAGACCCTGAGCGTTGCCATTTGCTGTGTTCTGCAATACCAGCTCAGTGGCTTCAGTACCAGAAACGCGGTCTATAACAGTACCGAGGTACTGAATACCAATCCAGTCAGTATCAAAGTAGGTGACGTTGGCACGCAATGCGCCATCCATGAGATCTGCGCGCAGACCCAGTTCCCAGTTTTCGATCATTTCGGGATCATAGAAGATCTCGACAGGTCCAAGGCTATCCTCGTACTGTGAAACACCGCCTGAGTTGAAACCTTCACTGTAACCTGCGTAGATCATGACATTGTCGGCAAGATCATAGGAGGTAGCGAAACGCCATGTGTCGGCTTCAAAACTAGTGGGGTTAAAGACGTCGAAGGTGCCCGCAACAGCCCTGCCACGATCGGCAAATGCTGTATTCAGTTCACCCGGATGCCCCTCGATTACACCGGCAGCTTTCTGTGCAGCAAAATGTGCTGGGGACATAACGATCCCGACGTTGTCCTGCTCATGACGACGGAAGCCCACTGTTACATCCCAAGCGCTATTGATGTAGTACGTGAGCTCACCGAAGAATGCATTGCCGTCCTGTGTCTGACCATTGAGGCGGTCTGATGCGTTACTTGCAGAACCAGGGCCGGCAAAAGCGTGTGGCCATCCCCAGCCGGCTGCAAAGGGAGCGCCAATAATGTTGCCTAGCCAGCCGCAAGGCTGCGGCCATACATCGCCAGGGAAAGTGAGGCCGCGATCAGACGGCTTATCATTACATTCCGGATGCGCCAGCACATCAGCCCAGTTAAGGGACTGCACTGTGCCGTTATCGTCAGACGCAAAGGTCCAGTCTGCAGAGCCCCACTCTACGCCGCGGTTACGATTTTCCTGCTCCCAAGAATAGTAGCCTACAACATAGTCTACCTTGTCATTAAACAAAGTACCCGTCAGCTGTAACTCATGACTATCTAGGTCCAGCTTGGTTACGTTGTAGTTGACGAAAAAGTTGTACTCAGAGCCACCCCAGTCATTGTAAACGCCGGCATCATTAATGGTCCTGCCATACATATACTTAAGGTGATGGTTTTCATTAATATCCCAGTCACCATGGAAAGTAGTCTGGGTCAGGAACTGCTCGTTTGGAACGCTGGAGGAAAGACGACTCTCGTAACGCCCTAGCATTCCACCCGGATAACCAGCCTGAGCGTATTTAGGGTTAAACTTGCCGCCACTGGCTATATCTACAGCCCTTGCTATACCCATCTGGAAGCCCTGGACATTGGCAACGTTGTAGTCGATACGCGACTGCACACGAGCCTGCTGACCGACCTGGTCATCTTCCTGATGAATCAATCGGAAGCTCAAGGAATCAGTTGGAGTCCAAAGGATGTCACCGCGGAATACCGCGCTATCCTGCCAGCCGGCATTGATACCAGTTGTCAATGACTTAACCCAGCCGTCCTGATCGTAGCTGCCTACTGTCCACTTGGTACGCAGGTTATCACCCAGAGGTATATCGGCGGACAACATCAGATCGCGGCGATCCAGGTTGCCGGCACCGACGCTCATGTTCACACCGAATTCTTCAGCTGGCAGCCTTGAATGCATGTGGATAGATCCACCGGTTGAGTCACGACCGTAGAGTGTTCCCTGTGGGCCACGCAGAACTTCTACACGGTCTAGCTCTACGAAGTCACGAGTCAAAAGGCCATTGCTGGAAACCTGCCAGATACCATCAATGTAGACACCTACATTCGGAATACCGCGCATGTAGAAGGAACCTGATGTAGTACCACCATTTCCGCCCGCAATGAGAACGTTTGGAACGACACCTGTCAGATCTTCCAGGTTTTCAATGTTTTGATTCTGAAGGCTCTCGCCAGTCAGCGCCGTGACGGCCAGGGGTACATCCTGCACGTCAGTTTCACGACGGGTTGCCGTGATGATGATTTCTTCGAGGGCCGATTCACCCTGAGCTATAGCAGACTCAGCGACAAAACCAGCCTGAGACGCCAGTGCAGCAAGCATGGCCACTTTCATTTTGGTAAGTTTCATGGATTTCCCTTTTTTTGGTGTTAAAGCAAACAAAAACTAGTACTAATTTATGTATGTGGTTTATGAAGCCAACGTTTATCGAGCATTATTTATCTTAAATTTCAGATAGCAAGCCAAAAAATAACGTGATACCGTACACAAATAGTGCACAAAAATCAACCCCATCCCGCCGTCATTTGTATGCGCAAAATCCTTGATTTGATTAGGTATTTTACTAATTAATTTGAAGTATTGCTGAAGCTTCTATTGATTATTGGAATCAATCTTTAACATATCTTCAGCTAGTCGTTCTTGGATTATCTGTAATCTATTACTCGCCAGCGGCCAACCTGGCTCATATTCAAGCGCCAACTGGTATTCTCTTTGCGCAATCACATCGTTTCCCAACCTCTCGTATGTCATGCCCATGTTGTAGTGAGCAAAATGCAGCTGTTTAAGCCCAAATCCCAGGGATGACTCGTAATCATTAAGCGCCTCGGCATAATTTCGCATCATGAAATATGAATTCCCCCGATTGATGAAGAACTCCGGAGTGGTTGGCCGCATCGAGATTGCCTGATTGTAATCAACCATAGCTGCATCGAAATCATTCAGGGCCGCATAAACGATACCCCTGTTGGCCAGCGTGGCCGCCCTATCCTCCAGGCTGAGCCTGCTAGAAAACTCCAGGGTGTAATCGCAGGCCTCCAGGAGGCTTCGCCCGACGCCCGGCAGGTTGCGCGCCGCCATTTCCGCGTTCATGTAGCATTCCTGGGCTTTCTGGCCGCCACCAAGAACCATCATGGCCTGGGCAAACAGCACGCCCGGCATACAACAGCAGATGACGCAGATGATTCGCAATTTGATGATTTTCATGTCCAGTACCTCGTTATTCAGATACTGCTGGTTTCAGTAAAGACCGGATTCATCCGGTTTTGCATACAGGCGGGAACAACAAAGGCAATAAAAAAATACTCCCTCTGAATGACCATCTTAATGAACTTCGGTCATGCTGGAAAGCCTGCTAAAAAAAACGCCGGCAGTCTTACGACTGCCGGCGTCCTGTTTCATTACCCTGACGGGTCGCTACTAATGTGACTGCGTATTAGAAGCGAACAGTCAGCGACGCACCGTACTCGGCCGGGCGTGACACGGTAGCGAAGTTGTAACCCCAGATACCATGGAAGAAGCCCGAGTTCAGCATGTACTCGTCAGTAATGTTGGTGCCGAATACGGACACGGAGTAGTTGCCGTCAGCAGGCTGATAGGTCATGCGTGCGTTGACAGTACCCCAGTCCCCGGATTCGTCGATACCGCCCGGTACCGGACCGCCGTTCTTCGGACCATACCAATCCATACGCAGGAACGGCAGTGAGCGCCAGAAGTTATCAGTGTAGGAGTAATCCACGCGGGTAACCAGTGACGCACCGCTCTGCATATCCCAGGTGTACTGGGCTCCGATGTTGTAGGTCAGGTCAGGTGCCTGCGCAAACTCGGTGGTGGTATCTAGAGAGAAGGTACCTTTAGCAATGTTGTCATAGCTGGTGTCCAGAAGACCGACGTTCACATTGATCATGAGCGCGTCGGTCGGCAACCAGGTCAGTTCCAGTTCGAAACCGTCGGCGCTGGCTTCACCCACGTTGGTGGTAACCAACTGCGGCAGCTCAGCACCGGTAGCCGGGTCACGCACTACACCAGCGTTCTGGATGTTCAGCCAGTCGGTCTGGAAGTAGGTAGCGTTAACACGCAGTTGGCCATCAAGCAGGTCGGCACGGATACCGATCTCCGTATTTTCCATGATCTGCGGATCATACGGGAAGAACACTACACCTTGGCTGGTGGTCGTGCTGGATACACCGCCGGAGTCGAATCCTTCGGAGTAGCTTACGTAGCCCATGATGTCATCAGTGAACTGATACTGCAGGGCCGCCTTATAGGTGGTCTCACTGAAGGAAACCTCAGTCGGGTTACCACGCGGTGATCCCATAAAGGGGTTGCCGTTGGTGTAAGCGTTACCTTCCGGTGCTAGCGGAGCCGCATTCGGTGATAGCGTGTAGTTCTGCGAGGAGTTATCCTGATCGTGATAACGAATACCCAAGGTCAGATCTAATTGGTCAGTAAACGAGTAAGTCACTTCTCCAAAATACGCGATACCATCCTGGTCAGCACCCACTAGCCGATCATAGGAGAAGTTGGGCAAAATGATGGCATTCGCGACTACTTGGCATGGTAATAGACCATTTGGGTTTGTCGCAGGATTAAGCAAGTCTATACACCGTTGCGAAGCGAAAACATCATTTATATCAAGCTCAGGTTTTTCCTGGCCAGGCAGCGTGCGAAACTCGTTAATGGCATAACGGGCATCACGGTTGATAGCCTCCTGGTCCCAGTAGTACATTCCCACCATCCAGTTCAGACGGTCATCCATCATCACGCCCGTGATTTGTATTTCCTCACTGAACACGTCCAGTTCACCGCGCAGGATATCTTCCACCAGCGTGTAGTCACTGTTTTCCCAGTCGACATTGATCTCGCGATCCTGTTGAGTCTGAGCGGTGATGGACTGGATTGAGATGTTGTCGGTGATGTCCCAGGTCAGGTCCAGGGAGATTTGGTTGCGGTCAATATAGGAGGGCATGGTTGCATTGGAGCGGCTTTCCCACTTGCCCACCTTGCCACCCGGATAACCGGCCTGGAAGTTTTCAGGAGTGAACGCATCATAATCCAATGTCACGCCACGTTTGGCGGCGCCTTCCACGGCTAAGCCATAGAACTGGGCAGGAATGACACCCCAGGTCTGTACGGGATTGTTGTTGTTGGCGGGGCCACCCGGTACATAGGCGGTGTCCCAGATACCATTCTGGATACGCGGCTCGTTCATCGCCACGGACTCTTTGTTAACAACGAGACGTGCAGTGAAGTTATCCGCCGGCGTCCACAGGATGTCACCACGAATGGTGTCCTGGTCCAGCATACCGTAGTCGATACCAGTGGTCAGACCGGTGATGAAGCCGTCGCGGTACAGGCTGGAAGCCGTCCACTTGGTCAGGATGTTGTCGGTAATAGGTACATCGACAGAACCCTTGATGTCGCGACGGTCGTAGGAACCCATGGTGGCAGTCATGCTACCGCCAAGTTCTTCACCCGGACGGCGGGTCCACATGCGGATAGCGCCACCGGTGGAGTCACGACCGTAGGTAGTACCCTGCGGACCACGCAGTACTTCGATGCGGTCCATGTCTACGAAATCGGAAACGAGCATGCCGTCAGTACCAATCTGCCAGACACCGTCAATGTAGACGCCCACGTTCGGCAGACCACGTACACGGAACTGGGTACCATAGGTGCCGGCGCCGCCACCCTGGATATTAAGGTTGGGAATGGTGTTGCCGACATCCTCGAGACTGTCGAGGCCTTGTAATTCGAGCGTTTCGCCGGACAGGGCGACGATAGATACCGGAACTTCCTGCAGATCCTGTTCACGACGTTGTGCCGTTACCACGATCTCCTCAAGTCCCCTTGCTTCCTGCGCCAGAGCATACTGGCCCGGAATGGCAATGGCGCCGGCACCAGCAAGTGCAGACAGCACAGCCACTTTCATTTTGGAAAGTTTCATGAACACCCCCTTTTTTGGTTGGTGATGAGAAAAATAAGTGTTGTCTACCGCTTCCACTGCCCAATCCGTTAGTGTTGGACTCACTTTTTTGTTGATTTATTAACCAGGTGGAACCAGCAGTAACCCAATATTTGAACTCTTGCTTATTTATCATGTCAACAGGGCATTTTGATGACGTTTTTTCTTAATAAATTCATGAAGTTAACGTACTAAACGATAACTTTAATTCTGTTTTTTGCCTGGGTAAATTGAAAATTACTGCACATTGTGCGTTTTCGTGATGCATAGCCTCGGGACAAAGCGGAAAATTCGAGAGCAATAAGCGGGTTGGAAGTCTTTGCCAGAATTTTATGCAAACAACAACGGGGTTTGTGTCGCTGCACTAGCAATTGAAAGACCCAATGGTGTTTTCAGGCTGAAAAACATTTTTTTCGCCCCCGATGAACCGGGCAAGACCGTCTGTGAATTAGAGCGAATTCCCTGCCTCAATATACCGTCAGGATGTCGTAACCCACCGCCAGGCTGACCAGCGGATTGCGACCTTCGGTGGCGCGATATTCATGGGATACGAAATGCTCATAGCCGGAATCGGCGATCTGCTGCGCTATCCACCGGTAATCCAGTTCCTGGGTGCGATCGATCTCGCGCCTTGATGGGACACCTGCTACGTGCATATGGGAGATCATGGGCAGGTTGTCGCGCATCGTGCGAACCACGTCGCCGTTGGCGATCTGCACATGGTAGAAGTCGTACACGACGGTGATGTTGGGTGAGCCCGAGCGACGGCAGACATCAAAGCCCCAGTGGATGTTGTCAAAGACCTGGTCCGTGCGATTGTCCGCGGCCACCTTCGAGTTGGTGATTTCCATACACACGTATATGCCTTTTTCCTCGGCATAGGGTGCAATCCTGGCCAGAACTTCAGCGGCATTGTCAGCTCCCTCTTCCCGGGACATGCCACGACGCTCTCCGGGAAAGAGAATCAGGTTCTTGCAGCCGGCTTTCACACAGATGTCTATACCCTTGTGCGTTTCCTCAACAATCTGATCGTGCAGTTCACGGCGAATGACGCCATTCTGGAAAGAGGTCCCGGAAGTTGCGGTCATTAGGGTTGGCACCAGACCGTAGTCCTGCAGGACCGGTACCTGCTGCGGTTGCGGCAAATCCATGCCCGCGAACCCCATCAGTGACAGAATTTCGCAGCGCTCCTCGAGAGTGAAATCGGTACCGGTCCATACCTGCGGCATGACGCTCTGTTTGATCTTGCCCTGGCGAGGCCCCAGGCCGTCAGATTGGGC
>JALRBG010000129.1 GCA_023257855.1 Pseudomonadales bacterium
ATACCATGATCTGGCCGGCCATGTTGCCGTTGCCGAACGTGGAGGAGGGGAACGCGGTTTGCGGTACCACATCGAGCCCGAACAGGTACTGCCCGATACCGATGGCTGCAACTATCAGTCCGCCAATAATTGCCAGGTTGACGATGGTGTCGAGGTTTTTCTCATTCTGTGTGATCCGCAAACCGAGCAGGAACATGACGAAACCGGCAAACCACTTGTTCCACTTGTACACCCAGAAATGGGGGTTGGCCGCCCACAACAGGGATAGCGTGCCGGCGATGAACAGGAGAAGGAAGGCAACGCGGACCGGGGAAAAAGTCAGGCTGAAGGCGGGCTTGTCCCGGTGCATCCAGAACCAGATCAGGAGCAGGCCCGACAGGTAGATTTGTGACGTATAGGACTTGAGCTCCATCGGCGTGGCCACCGGAGGATAGGTCCAGGCGCCTACAAGGCAGATCACCGGGATGATGACTGCGACCCAGAATGCGGGAATTTCCAGGCGCTTGCCCTGTATCACGTGCCTTTTAAGAGGGCCCTTGGCAGGCTCTGCCGCCTGCTCTGGGGGAGACTGGGGGCTGGCCGGCTGGATCCTGGCTTTTTTGTTACGGTTTTTGTTGCCCATGGAAAGAGGAGTTTCCTGCCTGTGGAATTTCAGGTTGCGCCTGCTAGGCAAGCGTGCAAAGCAACCATTATACAGGGTGCTGGTAGCCTGCGCATGCCTGTCAGGGGCTTGGTTATAGACAATGTTCGTAAAGGCTTTTATTCTCTGCGGTAAAATTTCACATTCAATTCATCCGTCTGATCCCCTGGATCAACCGGATGCACAGGGGAAGATAATGAAGCACATCATTGGGAAGGCAGGCGCCTTTCTGCTGCTTTGCACGTTAGGCTGTTCAGCAGTCATGGGACAGTCCGCTGATGCAAGGCGGGAGCAGCTGAGTCGAATGATTCCGGCCCACCCGGGGCAGTTGGGTGCCCTGGCACCGGAAAATCTGGCCATCGATCGACCGGAACCCGCATTTGATCTCACTGGTACCTGGTTCGTGGATCTCAGTGAAGGGTTTTCCAGATTCATGTTTGGCCCGCCATATCCTGAATTCATCGGCCAGACCAAGCTGGATTTCGAGGAAGGCCAGCGCGCTTCCGCAGAGGGCAGGCCCTACAGGGATGCCATCGGACAGTGTTTCCCTGCCGGCATACCCATGATCATGACCCGTGTCTGGCCCATCGCGATGGTTCAGCTGCCCACGGTCATCTACATGGTGTCCAACTTCAATAACAGTTTTCGCCAGATATTCCTCGATGGCCGGGAGTATTCCGATCCCAACCTGGTGATTTACACCTACAACGGTGAATCACTTGGTCATTGGGAAGGCGATGAATTGGTTGTGAATACACGTTATATAGAAACCTACAACCATTTCATTGACCGCGGCATTCCCATTTCCGAAGAGTTTCATGTACAGGAAAGAATGAAGCTGCTGGAAGACGGCGAAATCCTGCAAATCGAATACATCATGACTGACCCCAATGGCTGGGTGGGTGAGTGGCGTAATACCAAGCAGTGGTTGCGCGTGGACAATACCGATATAGGTGAAGTGGAATGTCTGCCTGATCTCAATGACAACCTGCCCAGCACCCAGGCAGGCCAGGCCGGCCTGACACGTTAACCGGGCTTTTTCTTAGAAATTTATTACAGGATACCGATCATGAAATCGACATCACGTTACAACAGGGCCCTGGGAGTCTGTGCGCTGGCTTCAGCCTTGCTGGCTTTCCCTGCAGCAGGCCATCATTCCACCGCGGCTTTTGACAGCAGTGCGGTGCTGAAGATCGAAGGCGAGATCACACAGGTGCGCTGGATCAATCCGCATGCGTCATTCAAGCTTGAAGGAACAGCAGATAACGGACCGGATGGTCTCTGGACAATCGAAATGACAGCGCCCAATGTCCTCATCAACGAGGGATGGAAGCGCAATTCCTTGCAGATTGGTGACAAGGTCACCGTGTATGCCAACCCGCTACGCAATGCCATTACACTCAATGACGGCAGCCAGGGCGGCCTCTATGTCGGGGTCATCCTCAGCGACGGCACAACACTTGGCCGTACCGATGGCCAGGGCCAGGGCAGCGACAGGTAGGTACATGCAAGGAGCAAGAAAAGAACCGGGGCAGCACCCCGTTTTTTTTGCTTGAATGACAGGCAAAAAAAGCGCCACTGTCGTGGCGCTTTTTCAGGACGTGAGAACTTACTTCTGGGAAACGAACTCGGGATAGGCTTCCATACCACATTCCGCAAGGTCGACACCTTCGTACTCTTCTTCCTCGGAGACACGCAGGCCTATGATTGCCTTGATGATGAACCAGGCGATCAGGCTGCTGACGAAGACCCAGATGAAGATGGTCATCATGCCGATGAACTGGCCGACGATCGGAGCACTGCCGGTAACACAGACCACCATGACACCGAATACACCGACTGTGCCGTGTACGGACAGGGCACCAACCGGATCGTCGATCTTGATCTTGTCGAAGAACATGATGCTGAAGACAACGATGATGCCGCCTACCAGGCCGACGATGGTGGATGCCAGCGGGCCCGGGGAAGCCGGATCGGCTGTAATGGCAACCAGGCCGGCCAGGGCGCCGTTGAGCACCATGGACAGGTCAGCCTTGCCGAACAGGATACGGGCAACGATCAGGGCACCGATCAGGCCACCGGAAGCGGCGGCGTTGGTGTTTAGGAATACGTTGGCGACTTCGTTGGCTACGCCGATACCGCCCAGTTTCAGGGTGGAACCGCCGTTGAAACCGAACCAGCCCATCCAAAGGATGAAGGTACCCAGTGTGGCGAGCGGCAGGTTGGCACCCGGGATCGGATGAATGGATCCGTCGGCGCCGTATTTGCCCTTACGTGGGCCAAGCAGCAGTACACCGGCCAGGGCAGCGGATGCGCCAGCCAGGTGAACGATACCTGAGCCGGCATAGTCTGAGTAGTTCAGTTCGAAGATGCCGAAGACTGCATCACCATTCCAGGTCCAGCTGCCTTCCATCGGATAGATCAGGCCGGTCATGACTATGGCAAAGGTCAGGAACGCCCAGAGCTTCATGCGCTCTGCAACGGCACCTGAAACGATGGACATGGCTGTAGCCACGAACACCACCTGGAAAAAGAAGTCGGAGGCACCGGCATATTCGCCCATGTCACCGAACCCAGCTTCGTTGGATGCATCGAGTATCGCAGCAACCGCGGCATCATCCATGCCGGCAACAGTGGTCACTCCGCTGAGGAAGTAGCCGCCGTCGTACATGATCTCGTAACCGCAGATCAGGTACATGGTACAGGCGATGGCAAATAGACAGACGTTCTTGGTAAGAATTTCTGTTGTGTTTTTGGCGCGGACAAGTCCGGCTTCTAGCATTGCGAATCCGGCTGCCATCCACATAACAAAGGCACCCATTACCAGAAAGTAAAAGGTATCCATTGCATATTGCAGTTCAAAAATTTCGTTTTGCATACTTAGCCCTCCTGAAAGCTTCGTATCTTTCTACTAGTTAGATGGCGTCGTCGCCGGTTTCACCGGTACGAATTCGGATTGCTTCTTCAATGGTAGAAACAAAAATCTTTCCATCACCGATCTTGCCAGTGTTGGCCGCCTTCGAAATGGTTTCGATAGTCTGTTCAAGAGCGCTGTCTTTCACTACTACTTCGACTTTCAATTTGGGGAGGAAGTCCACGACATACTCTGCACCACGGTACAATTCGGTATGTCCCTTTTGTCGGCCGAACCCCTTCACTTCCGTGACGGTGATCCCTTGCACGCCGATTTCTGACAGGGCCTCCCTGACGTCATCAAGCTTGAATGGCTTGATAATCGCATTAATCATTTTCATCTGGTTCTCCTAGTACGTCGTTCTGGCAGTATGTGAACAGCACTGCTTTTATTTAAATTAGTAAGCCGCCCCCAGGCTCTGCCGGGATAAGTCTCACAGTCCAAATACAACTGAATAGTCGAGCAACTTTCGTTTCATGGTGCAGGGTGTTGCTGTCGTCGTGTTCAGTTCACCTGCTTAATTCGAGGCCTTGCTTATCGGGTAGCGCATCTATCTGCAAAAAGCCGCGATAAGACTGATTAGCAATCGCCATGCCAAAAAAAAATATCCATTTAAATCAGTCAGATAGCATAAAGCAGATGCTTCTATATTTTTTATTAAGAATTGCTCGCACCAAATTGGTGCCTCCCTGAAGAAAACTGCACACTTTTGCGACCTGAATGATCAGTATCAGGTGGTGTGATGCAGGGAAACGAGTCTCCGGCTCTGTTAAAGGGGCTGGCATGTTCAGACATGACACGGAGCGGTCCTGGCAAAGGCCAGCCACAAGGCAGTCGGATCGCCCAAATCTAAAGCCGTTGAAGGGAATTAAATTCGTGGAGGGGATGGCCGGGAGAGCTGCTTTGCCTTGTCTCACTCGGGCAATTCTTTTATGCTCATTCGTGGTGCGAGTGTTAAGAAAAAGCGCAAACCTGGCAAAAATATGCACTGTTTTTCTTGCGCACCAAGAGCCACTAAAAAGAATAACCTGGGGGAAATCATGGGTCGCAAATTCTTCGCAAAACACCTATTAACTGCAGCTTCGTTAATGCTGCCGGTTGCGGCCATGGCGCAGGATATCGATGGGGGTGATACTGCCTGGATCATGACGTCGACGGCCCTGGTCCTGTTCATGACCATCCCCGGGTTGTCACTGTTCTATGGCGGACTGGTGAGGGTCCGCAACGTGCTGTCGGTGCTCATGCAGTGTTTTTCAATCACTTGTGTGGCAACCCTCGTCTGGCTGATCTGTGGTTACAGCCTGGCATTCAGTGAAGGCAATGGTTTCGTTGGCGGATTCAGCAACGTACTGTTTGCAAACGTCATGGAAGAAACCGTCGCCGGCTCCATACCTGAATCCCTTTTCGCATTGTTCCAGCTGACGTTTGCCGTTATTACACCGGCGCTGATCTTTGGCGGCTTTGCCGAAAGGGTTAAGTACAGCGGTGTGATGCTGTTCAGTGTGCTCTGGCTGCTGCTGGTCTATGCGCCGATTACCCACTGGGTGTGGGCTGAAGGCGGATGGCTGTTTGAACGCGGCCTGCTGGATTTCGCTGGCGGCACCGTCGTGCATATCACTGCCGGGGTTGCCTCCCTGGTATGTGCAGTAGTCCTGGGCACCCGGACAGGCTTCGGCAAAACCCCGATGCCGCCCCATAACATGACCATGACAGTTACTGGCGCCGGCATGCTGTGGGTAGGCTGGTTCGGCTTCAACGGCGGCAGCGCGCTTGCCGCTGACGGCAATGCTTCGATGGCCATGCTGGTTACACATATTTCTGCTGCTGCAGGTTCCATCTCCTGGGTCATGATGGAAAAGATCAAGTACGGCAAACCTTCCGTGCTGGGTATCGTTACCGGCATGGTTGCCGGTCTCGGCACCATCACGCCGGCGTCGGGCTTCGTTGGCCCGGGCGGCGCCCTGGTCATCGGATTGGTGGCAGGTGTCGTTTGCTTCTATGCCACGCAATACATCAAGAACGGCCTCGGTATCGACGACTCCCTCGACGTCTTCCCGGTACATGGCGTAGGCGGCATGCTGGGAACGTTCCTCGCCGGCATCTTTGCTTCCGCCAGCCTGGGTGTTTTCAGCGGCCAGGGTTATGCCGATGGTGTGAACATGAGTGGGCAGGTGATGGTCCAGGTGATCGGGATAATTTCCACGGCCGTGTATACCGGCGTGCTGACTTTCATCATCCTGAAGATCGTCACTGTGGTAACCGGCATGCGCGTCTCTGAAGAGGAAGAACGCACGGGCCTGGATATCGTCCTGCATGATGAGCGGGGATATGACATGTAACGGCCTTTCGTTACGCTCAACAGTGTTATCATGGAAATCCGGAAAGCCAGTGCTTTCCGGATTTTTTATGCCTGATTCCCAGAACACTGATACTCATGTCTGAACTGCTGCGACCCTTGATTTCCAGGCTGGCTGACGGCCGCTTTCATTCCGGTACGGAACTGGGGGAGGCCCTGGCCATCAGCCGGGCCGCGGTCTGGAAGCACATGCAGCAATTGTCCGAACTTGGACTCGAAGTGCATTCCGTGCGGGGCAAGGGCTATCGCCTGCCGGAACCGGTTTGCCTGCTGGAAAGGGCCTCAATCAGGGCTGCAATCACGAAAGAGATGCTGCCGGGATTGGGGCAGCTGGAAATCCTCGATGCCATCGATTCCACAAACAGTTATGCCATGCGCCGGCTGCAGGAAGGAACACTGCCGCTGGTAGCTGGCAAGCATGCCGTGATCCTGGCCGAACAGCAGACCCAAGGCAAGGGCAGGCGCGGCCGGCTCTGGGTCAGTCCCTATGGCAGGAATATCTATATGACCATGGTGCGTCTCGTCGATACGGGCACTACCGGTACCGAGGGCATCAGCCTCGTGGTGGGCCTGGCACTCATACGTGCACTCAGTGCACTTGGAGTCCCGGCACCTGGTGTCAAATGGCCTAATGATGTCGTGGCAGGTGGAAAAAAACTGGCTGGAATCCTGCTCGAGATCTCCGGGGACATCACAGGTGTTTGCCAGCTGCTTATCGGCGTCGGCATCAATGTACGCTGCCCGCCCGGCGCTATGCAGGATGTTGGACAACCCTGGACGGATTGCCACAGCCTTTGCAACCGGGAAATTGACAGGAATGTTCTCGTCGGCTCGGTTGCCAGTCATATCATGGCAGCACTCCCGGAATTTGAAAAACACGGTTTGCCAGCATTTCATGAAGAGTGGCGACAACATGATGTCATGCTGGGAAGGGAAGTCGAGCTGAGTACAGCAAGCGGCAGCCGAATCGGCAAGGCCATGGGTATTGCGGATAACGGGGCGTTGATCCTCGATACCGGGCAGGGCGTGCAACTGTTCAATGGCGGTGAAATCAGCCTGAGGAGTCTGAATCCATGATCCTGGAACTGGATGCAGGTAACAGCCGCATCAAGTGGCGCATCCTGCATGAAGGCGAAAGCAGGGCGGCCGGTGCCGCCGCGACCCTGCAGGAGCTTGCCGCACAATGGCACGGGCAGCGGATGACAGAAGTGAGCCGACTGCGCGTTTCCAGTGTCAGGGGCCGGGAATTTGCGGACGAACTGGAAGCCATGGTGATGCATTCCTGGCAATTGCTGCCGGAATTTGCGGTAGTCAGCCAGCAAGCCGCAGGCGTAACGAACACCTATGAGGATCCGATTGCGCTGGGCGTGGATCGCTGGCTGGCCATGCTTGCAGCTTTCCACAGAACCGGGAGTGCCTGTTGCATACTCGACTGCGGCAGCGCCATTACCTATGACTGGCTGAACGCCAGGGGAGAACACCAGGGGGGGTACATCGTTCCCGGCATGCAGCTCATGCGGCAAAGCCTGGCGAAGAAGACCCGGGCATTGGAAATTGCCTTTGAGGACTGGGGTGAGCCAGTACCGGGAAAAAGTACGCGGGCAGCCATCGGAAACGGCATCCTTGCCATGGTGTGCGGATTTGCCGAACATTGCCGGCAGGGGACATCCAGGGCAGCCGGTGGAGCCGATGCCCGCTGGTTCCTGACAGGGGGTGATGCAGAGGTCGTGGGCAGGCACCTTGGTCATGAACATGTCATAGTCGCCGACCTCGTCTTGGACGGCCTGGCCCTGGTGCTGCCATGAGATGCTTCACTGCAGTTATCTTGCTTCTTTAATATATAGTGTAATTCACAAGCCATGCGAACCTTTGTCATCCTGCTGTTACTGGCCAACCTGGCCTACCTGGGCTGGAACCTGGCTGTGCGTGAGGATTCTCCCAGGGCGGCATCACTGAGGCCTGCCACCCAGGCCAGATCCACCTTGCAGCTGGTCAGGGAGGTTCCCCTGCCTGAAATACCGGCTGTTGCCCCCCAATCCTGCATTTCCCTGGGCGTCTTCAATAATACGGGCGAGAGTGATTTCCTGGTTTCAGCCCTGCTCGAGCGGGGCATGCAGGCCCGGGCTGAACTGGTGGAAACCGAGCAAAGCCGGGGCTTCCGGGTCTTCATGCCGCCTTTCAACTCGCCTGCAGCCGCCCGGCAGACCCTCGATACCCTGCAGGCTGAAGGCATCGAAAGCTTCATCATCACGACCGGGAACCTGTCCGGGGGTATTTCCCTCGGGGTTTTCAGCCAGCAATCACTGGCAATAGCCCTCCAGGAAAGTCTTGCTGGCTCGGGTTATGCCACATCCATCGAAGAGGTGATAACGGCTGGGAATGAGATTTGGGTAACCATCGAAGGTCTCTCCCAGGCCCTTCTGGAAGGCTCGGAATTACTGGATTTATTGACTGAAGGGCTGGACCTGGCAGTGGTAGAAAAACCTTGCGAAATCATTGCATCAGGTCTTTGATTCCCATAAAATGCCGCCTCTGTGTTAAGAGCCAGGTCGTTGTAATTCGTCTGATGCTTTGTTGGAGGGGTTCCCGAGTGGTCAAAGGGATCAGACTGTAAATCTGACGCGTAAGCTTCGGTGGTTCAAATCCACCCCCCTCCACCAGTCAGATTTCAATCAAGCCTGGCAGCAACGAACTACAGAAAACAGTGGACGAAGAGCTCTTCTGTCGGGAGTTTTTGGTCCTCTGTTTTTTGGTTTGTAGGGCTGGTAGGCGAAAGATCGGCGAGCGTTTGAGGCGATCGTCTGAGCGATCATCTGAGCGAACTGGCAAGAGAGGATTCGCGGGTATAGTTCAATGGTAGAACCCCAGCCTTCCAAGCTGATGATGCGGGTTCGATTCCCGCTACCCGCTCCAGTCAATCAGTTGGAAGCCGGAAAGGGTTGCCATTGATAAGGATCATGCTCGCATAGCTCAGGTGGTAGAGCGCATCATTGGTAATGATGAGGTCCCCAGTTCGACTCTGGGTGTGAGCACCAGATTCTGGCACACAGAAACAAATATTAAAAAGAAGATAAATAAAGTATCTGGCTTTTTATAAGTTTAAAACTATTAACTAGAAATTTAACAAATTCAGTTAGCACTATAGAGTAAATCGGAGGCTTAATTCGATGTCGAAGGAAAAATTTGAGAGAAAGAAACCGCACGTGAATGTCGGCACTATCGGTCACGTTGACCATGGTAAAACCACGTTGACTGCCGCCCTGACCAGGGTGTGTGCCGAACAGTTTGGCGGTGAAGCCAGGGGCTTCGACCAGATCGACAACGCCCCCGAAGAAAAGGAGCGTGGTATCACCATCGCGACTGCTCACGTCGAATATGACTCTGAAAAGCGTCACTATGCACACGTTGACTGTCCGGGACACGCTGACTATGTAAAGAACATGATTACCGGTGCCGCACAGATGGACGGTGCGATCCTGGTATGTTCCGCTGCTGACGGCCCCATGCCGCAGACTCGTGAGCACATCCTGCTGAGCCGCCAGGTAGGTGTACCCTACATCGTGGTATTCATGAACAAGGCAGACATGGTTGATGACGCTGAGCTGCTGGAGCTGGTTGAAATGGAAATTCGTGAACTGCTCGACCAGTACGAATTCCCGGGCGACGACACTCCGATCATCGTTGGTTCCGCCCTGATGGCGCTGGAAGGCAAGGATGACAACGAAATGGGTACCACTGCCGTAAGAAAGCTGGTTGAGGCCCTGGATTCCTACATTCCCGAACCCGAGCGCGATATCGACAGGCCGTTCCTGATGGCAATCGAAGATGTATTCTCCATCTCCGGTCGTGGCACCGTGGTAACTGGCCGTATCAACCGCGGTATCGTCAAAGTTGGCGATGAAATTGAAATCGTTGGTATCAAGCCTACCCAGAAAACCACCTGTACCGGTGTTGAAATGTTCCGCAAGCTGCTGGACGAAGGCCGTGCCGGTGAAAACGTAGGCGTGCTGCTGCGCGGCACCAAGCGTGAAGAAGTTGAGCGTGGGCAGGTGCTGGCTAAGCCGGGCACCATCACTCCGCACACCAAGTTCGAAGGCGAAGTCTACGTTCTGTCCAAGGATGAAGGTGGCCGCCACACCCCATTCTTCGACAACTACCGCCCACAGTTCTACTTCCGCACCACAGACGTTACGGGGGATTGTGTGCTCCCGGGCAGTGTTGAGATGGTGATGCCGGGGGATAACGTCTCCCTGGAGGTCAGTCTGCTCAGCCC
>JALRBG010000157.1 GCA_023257855.1 Pseudomonadales bacterium
GTACCGCCGAGCTTTTTGCTGACCACGGTTTCCAGCATGCGGTTCACCTTTCTCACCAGCTCCTGGTCCAGGACGCGCTCACCTTCAACTGGCCCCTCAGTTTTCAGCAGGGACACCGGCTTCTTGATGCCTTCATTGGCATAAATCATGTAGGCCTGTGCCATCTGCAGCGGCGTCACCTGGAAGCCGTAACCGTATGCGAGTGTGGCAATATCAGATTTGCTCCACCGCGGGAAACTGGGCAACACACCCGATGCTTCTCCGGGAAAACCGGTACCGATGGCAGTACCGAAGCCCACGCGCTGCAGAACGTCGATCATCGGGTCATGGCCCATGGCCAGTCCCAGCTTGATGGCCCCGACCTGGCTGGACTTGGTGATGATTTTTTCGAGCGTGACTTCCTGGTAATTGACGGGGTCCTTTTTCAACTGGCCATCCACGCGCACGTAGCCTGGATTGGTATCGATGATGCTGTCCGTATCGAAAAGCCCGCTTTCCAGTGCGGCCATGATGGTGAAGGGCTTCACAGTCGAGCCTGGCTCCATGAGATCGACGATGGAGCGATTGCGCATGGCATCATCTGCCAGGCTGTTCCTGTTGTTCGGGTTGTAGGAAGGCTGGCTCACCATGGCCAGGACCTCGCCCGTTTCCACGTCCAGCACCGTCACGGTGCCGGCCTTGGCGTGCCTGCGCGTCACTTCTTCCTTCAATGCCTTGTAGGCCAGGTACTGGATGCGGCTGTCGATACTCAGCACAAGATCCTTGCCCGGCTCGGCCATTTCGTTGATTTTCACTTCACGGATGATGCCGCCGCGGCGATCCTTCAAAACCTGCCTTGAACCCGGTTTGCCCTGCAGCCACTCTTCATAGGCCAGTTCGATGCCTTCCTGGCCGACATCATCGGCATTGGTCAGGCCAAGCACATGGGCGGCCACTTCACCCAGTGGATAGAACCGCATGTACTCTTCCTGGGCATAGACGCCGCGAATATCGAGGTCGAGGATCTTGCGGGCATCGGCGGGGGCGAGACGGCGCTTGATATAGAGGAATTCGCGATCGGCATTGGCCTGAACCCGGTTCCACAGCACTTCGGCATTGATGTCGATGGCGGGCAGTGCTGCTTTCAGCTTTTCCCAGGATGAAGGGTTGGGCAGAATTTCCCGGGGATTAAGCCACAGGGACTGTACCGGCGTGCTGATGGCCAGGGCCTGTCCGTTGCGATCCATGATATTGCCGCGATGTGCGGCGATGACGTCGTTGCGCACGGTGCGCATGTTGCCCTGCTCCTGCAGGACGGTATTGTTGATGACCTGGAGGTCGAAAATTTTCCAGATGATGATACCGAGGAGTGTGATAGCCGCCAGGGAGACGAAATACAGTCTCCAGAGCGGTTGTTTCTTGATTGCATTGCCGCTAGTCACTTGTGACTACCACTACATTCTCCGTCGCCGGGATTTTCATGCCCAACTCAGCTATGGCCAGATTCTCGATACGACCCTGTGAAACCAGGCTGCTCTGTTCCAGCAGTAACTGCCCCCATTCCACCTGCAAGTCATTCCTTTGTTGTTCCAGTTCTTGCAATTCATTCAGCAGGTGACGGCTTTTATGGGTTGACCAGATCACTCCTATTGCAGAGCCTGCTGTCACCGCGAGCAATGCCACCAGGGTGCACCACGAAGCCGCGCTGATAACGACTTCCCTGTTATCCTTGCCGCCCTTCTGTACTCTTTTGCCCGCTGCCATGACCTGCACTCCCCACTGGATCAGGCAATTTTTTCCGCTACCCTGAGCACTGCGCTGCGTGCACGGACATTGCCGGCTACCTCCGTGATGTCCGCCTTCAACTGCCTGCCTACCCGTTTCACGCGGGGATTCAGCTGCGCCTGCGTCACCGGCATGTCCGGCGGAAAATCGTCACCCCGCTCCTCGCGGGCAATAAAGCGCTTAACTAGCCTGTCTTCCAGCGAGTGGAAACTGATGACGACCATGCGACCGCCCGTTTTCAGCACCTGGACGATGCCTTCCAGTGTTTTTTCCAGGTCACGCAATTCATCATTGATATGGATGCGGATAGCCTGGAAGACCCGGGTTGCCGGATGCTTGTGTTTTTCCCATGCCGGATTGGCCTGCTTCACGATCTCCGCGAGCTGCAGAGTCCGATTAATAGGTGAGTGCTTCCTAACGTCAGCAATGGCCCGGGCTATGCGGCGCGAAAATTTTTCCTCGCCATATTCAAAGAACACACGGGCCATCTCTTCCTCGCTCGCCTCGGCCAGCCACTGTTCTGCAGTAAGCCCGGCCTCTGTATTCATGCGCATATCCAGGGGGCCGTCCTTGGTGAAGCTGAAACCCCTTTCGGCGTTATCCAGTTGCGGAGATGACACGCCCAGGTCAAGCAAAACACCTGACACCTGTCCGACGACACCCTGGGTGCCGGCCAGATCCACTATGTCCGCAAAGCTGCTGTGCGCCACTATCAACCTCGGGTCTTGTTCTTGTAACCTGCGGGCCTCGTCAATGGCCTGCGGGTCCTTGTCCACGACAAGCAGCTTTCCCTGCCCGGACAACTTGCTCAAAATCTTCCTGGCGTGACCACCCCTGCCAAACGTACCGTCTATATAGAAACCGTCCCTGTCGGTAACCAGGGCATCGACTGCCTGTTCCAGTAATACCGACTGATGCTGAAAATCCGCCACGGCCCCGGACTACAGCGACAGCCCCTTGATCTCTTCCGGAATTTCTTCTTCGGTGGTTTCCTGGTTGAGCCAGCCTTCGCGCTTGGCATTCCAGGAGTCCTCATCCCACAATTCAAATTTTTTGCCCTGGCCGACCAGCACAGCTTTCTTTTCCAGCCCGACATAGGTGCGCAGAGTGGGCGGCACGAGAATCCGGCCGCTGCTGTCGAGCTCAACATCGGTAGCGTGGCCGATAAACAGGCCTTTCAGGCGCTTGGCCGTGGGGGAAAAACTGGGCAGGGCTTCCACCTTGCGCTGGATATCCTCATACTCATTGAGCGGGTAAATAACGAGGCATTCGCCATCGGTGGCTTCGATGGTCACTACCATCTTGCCCTGGCAATGCTCATCGACAATCCCGCGATAACGCGAAGGGATGGCGATCCGCCCCTTTGCGTCGAGATTGATTGAGTTCAAGCCACGGAATAACACCGGTTGCGCCCTGTATGAGTGAATGAATTGTGTTTTGTGTAGTGTTCAAGGCGAAATGGCAGAAAGGGACGGGTTCCCGGAATGGAGTATTGCGATATAGCCACTAACTCCATAACTCCCATAATTACCCACATTCTGCTACTTCATGCCACTTTTGCGCACTATAGGCAGGGAATTCCCACAAATCAAGCACTTAATCGGCCTGTTTTGTGTAGAAAATGAGCCTAAATGCGCCGAAAATCGCAGAAATCGACGAAAAATGAGCGCGATGGGAGCTAGTAAAACCGAAAATTAACAATAAGCTGAATTACAAACTTAAAGTAATTTCTT
Source organism: Pseudomonadales bacterium (assembly GCA_023257855.1). Classification (GTDB taxonomy): domain Bacteria; phylum Pseudomonadota; class Gammaproteobacteria; order Pseudomonadales; family Pseudohongiellaceae; genus Eutrophocola. Next base: position 3,498 of record JALRBG010000157.1, read on the forward strand.
AAGTTTAGGGGACCTTGGTGAAATTTATGGTTTTTATGCGGAAAAAGTCCGAATTTCGGGCTTTTGGCGGCTTCTTCGAGCCTTCGAACCAGGCCTGGACACGCCTGAATGCGATTTAAGGGCGTATTTTGCCCTGTCTGGCGCCACAGGAAAAGGCAAAATTGCCATTTTCACGGGTTTTTGTCTGAATTTTAGCCAGGGCATGGGCTATCCGGCCGCCATGAAGGCCCTTGCGGGCCTGATCTGGCGTTCCGGGAAAATTCCTCCATGAATTTTCCATATAAAAAAAGAGTCGGCCTGTAAGCCGGGTTCTGTCGTGGGCAACCATTCATCTCGGCACGCTGTCACCAGCGTGCTCCAGCAGCCTACCCGAATCCGGTGCGAGCCACACCAGGGGATTCC
>JALRBG010000299.1 GCA_023257855.1 Pseudomonadales bacterium
AAAACTCTGCGCCGAAACCGGTACCGCTACAGCGTCCTCGCTGAAGGTCCTGGGCGAATCATCCGATTTGGTCATCACCATGCTGCCCGAAGGCAAGGCCGTCAGGAAAGTGCTGCTTGGTGAAGGTGACAACATCACGAGTGGTCTCAAGGATGACACGGTTATCATCGACATGAGTTCATGCTCGCCGGTGGATACCCGGGCCCTGAGCGAGGAACTGGTCGGCATGGGCTTCCACCTGATCGATGCGCCGGTATCCGGCGGCAAGTACAAGGCGGCCGACGGCGCCCTCGCCATCATGGCCGGCGGCAGGGAAGACTTGGTCGAGGCCTGCCGTCCCGTGTTCGGGGTCCTGGGCAAACCCTTCCGCACCGGCGGCCCGGCGTCAGGCCATGCGATGAAGGCGATGAACAATTTCCTGTCCGCGGGCACGCTGGCCCTGACGAGCGAGGCGGTGGTTACCGGCACGAAGTTCGGCCTGGATCCGAAGGTCATGGTGGACATCATCAATGCCTCTACCGGCCGTAGCAATTCCAGTGAGGACAAGTTTCCCAAGTTCGTCCTGCCGCGCAACTTCAATTCCGGTTTTTATCTCGGCCTGATGGCGAAGGACCTGCGCTTTGCCGTGGACCTGGCCAAATCCGAAGGTACCTCTATCGGGTTCATCGAGCTGCTCAGCAGCATCTATGACAAGGCGGAAAAGGAACTCGGCTTCGAAGCCGACAATTGCGAGCTGTTCCGCTACATGGAAGCGCAGGTGGAAGAGGACTGACATACGGTGGCCGGCCCTGAACCTTTTGCCGTTTATGCCATCCGCTATGCTCGGGTGGACCGTAAGGCGTCCGAGAATTTCCTGGGCGGCGATCCCCACGAAGCCGGCATGCCCATGGATTATTTCGTCTGGCTCGCGGTGAGTGACAGCAAGACCTGGGTCATCGACACCGGCTTCAATCAGGCGGCGGCGGACAAGCGCAAACGGGAATTCCTGCGCTGTCCGACGGAAGGCCTGAAGGCGCTCGGCGTGGATGCCGCCGTGGTGGAGGATGTGATCATCACCCACCTGCATTACGATCACATCGGCAATTTCGACAAATTCCCGAAGGCGCAGTTTCACCTCCAGGACAGCGAGATGGCTTACGCCACCGGCCGCTACATGGCAAACCCGTTCTTCGGCCATGCCTTCGAGGTCGATGAAGTGGTCGCCATGGTGCGCAATGTCTACAAGGGCAGGGTAAGTTTCTATGATGGTGACCATACCCTCGCCGACAATATCAGCCTGCATCATGTCGGCGGTCACACTAAGGGTCTGCAGGTGGTCCGGTTGTGGACGCAAAAAGGCTGGATGGTGCTGGCATCGGATGCCAGTCACTACGCCGCCAACATGGACCAGGGCAGGCCCTTTCCCATCGTCGTTGACGTCGGCCAGATGATCGACGGCTGGCAGAAGATGAAGAGCCTGGCCGATGATCCTGCCCTCATCATTCCCGGGCACGATCCCGAGGTCATGAAACGCTTCCCTTCACCCTCACCCGAACTGGACGGCATCGCCGTCAAGCTGGCCTGAAAGCCAATTTTCCAACCGTAATCTTCAATTCTTCGTATCACTTGACGTAGGCAGCTATCTCACTCCCGTTATTCCGCCAATAGTTATTCAGTAATGCCATTGGAGGCTCAAAGGCAGCGGCAGGTGTTGCCGGTGAATCGGGAGAGGCGGGGGCAGGCCATTGACTACAGCGCGTTTTGCTGTTCTGTTCAGCATCGGACCACGGGTATATCCGCCCAGCGCGTGGTGTACGCCGGGGACTTGAAGTTACGGCTCATCAGCCACTTCGGTTGGATGCCGGTGTTGGCGAGCTGCACGGTGTAGCGGCCGAAGCGCTCGTTGATACGGTCGACGGTGTGCATGAGGTGGCGTGATTTTTCCGACTGCCGCGGCGCATAGAAATCCAGCTGCTCGTACTTGCGCGTGCGCAGGTCGAGCAGGCCGATGCCGCATTTCTTGTAGCGGATGCCGGGTCTGTAGATCTGCTCCAGGGCATCGGCGCCGGCGCGCGCGATGAGGCGGGTGTCGTTGGTGAGGGTGGGCAGTTGCACGAAGCGGTGACGCCAGAGGTGCACCTGGTTCTGGAAACTTTCCAGGTAGACCCACAGGCTGGCGGTGAGGCCGTTCTGCCGGCGCATCTTTTCGCAGGCGCGCCCCGCGTACAGGCTCACGGCCTGTTGCAGCTCATGCAGTTCGGTGACCTTGTAGCTGAAGCTGCGCGAGCAGATGATTTCCTTTTTCGGTTCGGGATTCAGGTCGAGGTCGAGGCACGGCTCGCCGCCCAGTTCGCGGATGGTTTTCTCCAGTACCACGCTGAAGCGCCGGCGCAGCCACTTCGGATCACTCTGCGCCAGCTGTAGGGCATTGTGTATGCCCATGTCATGCAGGCGCTGCTGGATGCGCCTGCCGATGCCCCAGATCCCGTCCAGCGGCACCCGGGCCAGCAGCCATTCCCACTTTTCCTTTGTATCTAGCACGCAGACGCCATTCAGGCGCGGAATCTTCTTGGCGGCCTGGTTGGCCAGCTTGGCCAGGGTCTTGGTGGGAGCGACGCCGACGCACACCGGCATACGGATGTGCTGCCAGAGCATGTCCTTTATATGCATGCCCTGCTCATGGTACGTGCCGAAGCGCTCGCCGGGCAGGCGCAGGAAGGCCTCGTCTATGGAATAGACCTCCATCTCCGTGGCACAGGGCTCCATCAGTTTCATGACACGGGCGGAGATATCGCCATAGAGTTCGTAGTTGCTGGAAAAGATGTGGCAGCCGGTATCCTCCACCTGCTTGCGCACCTGGAAGAAGGGCAGCATGCCGGGAATGCCGAGGGCCTTGGCTTCCTTGTTGCGGGAGATGATGCAGCCGTCGTTGTTGGACAGGACCACAATTGGCTTGCCGCGCACGGCCGGGTTGAAGATGGCCTCGCAGCTGGCATAGAAGGTGTTGCAATCCACCAGGGCATACATGGAAAACGGTGCTCACAAAATCAGGGGACAGGGGGAGGGAGGATACAAGAGGAAAGAGGAAAGAGGAAAGGGTAAAAGTGGCAATGGTAAATCGGCGGGCTCTATGGATAATGCGTAGTCATTTACAACAATAAGAAAGAGAAGGATTATGAAAAAGTCATTGATAACAATGCTGTTTATCCTGGTCGGCTGCGTCGGCACCGCCAATTCCCAGCAGGCCGCGGCACCCATGGATGACTGCGCCGAGGCTGACGGCTACCGCTTCATCTGCGGGCCGACCAATGCCGAGGACCTGGTGCGGGTGCCGAATACCGACTGGGTCATTGCCAGCGGCATGGCGCCGGGCACTTCCCTGTTCCTGATGGACGCCAACCGCCTGACCGCGAACGCCCTTTATCCCGGCATGCTGCCGCGGGCCCGCCAGGACATGTCCCGCTACGGTGCCTGCCCGGGCTCGCCCGACCCCGGCAATTTTGTTGCACACGGCGTGAGCATTCGCGCCGGCGCTGACAACCGCTCGACCCTCTATGTCGTGGGCCATGGCGCCCGCGAAGCGATCGAGGTGTTCGACGTGGATACCCGGCGCGGCAGCCCGGTCCTCACCTGGATCGGCTGCGTGCTGATGCCGGAGCATCATGAGGCCAACAGTGTGACCTCCCTGGCCGATGGCACCATCCTGGCCACCGTGCTCATTCACCCGGACAAGACCTTCTTCGAGGCCATCTCCGGCCAGCCGACCGGTGGCGTATGGAAGTGGTCGCCGGGCGATGACGGCTTTGCCTTGGTGCCGGGCACCGAACTGCCGGCCAACAACGGCATCGAGGTCTCCGCGGACGGCCGCACCATCTATGTCGCCTCATCAGGCCTGCACAAGATCGTGGCGCTGAGCAACACCAGTCCCGCACGGGTGCTGGGCATGACCGAAGATCTGGGTATCACGCCGGACAATGTGCACATGGGCGTGGATGGCAAGCTCATCACCGCTGGAATGCACAACGAGGATCCGGTCTGCGGCAGCATCATCGATCCCGAAACTTTCAACCTGGAAACCATCGCGACCTGCTCGCGGCCGTTCCGCGCCTTTGCCATTGATCCGCAAACACTGGCGACGCAGGAAATTGCCAATGGCGGCGCCACGCCGGGGTGGAGCAACGCCACCATGGCGCTGGAAGTGGGCGATGATGTGTGGCTGGGCACCTTCTCGGGCAGCCGGGTCGCGATCAGGCCGCGCTACTAAAAGGGCTATTCCCGAACACCTGAAATTCCAAGCCGTTTGCACAATTGGCGGATACAATAGTGCATTTTTATTTGTATACACGGGGATTTGTCTTGCCTGCAGCCTGTTTTACTGCCCGCGCCCACACACCAGTCATTTGCCTCCTGTTGGCTCTGCTTGTATCACCCCTGGCCCATGCCCAGCAGGGCGGCAACAGGAAAATCGCCGACCTGCCGCAGTTGTCCGGGGATATCATTATCAACGGCAGCCTCGATGAAAGTGTCTGGGCGCAGGCCGCCCTGATCGAGGACCTACACCAGGTCTTCCCCGAAGAATTTGCCACGCCCACCCAACCGACCCGCGTGCGTGTCTTCTATACCGAGTCCGCCCTCTACATCGGGGCCACGATGGTGGAGAGCGACCCGGCGCAGATCCGCGACCGGGTCCTGCGCCAGGGCCAGGCGCTCGATGCCGACGACATCTTCGCTGTCATCATCGATCCCTACCTGGACCGCCGCAACGGTTACCGTTTCGAGGTGAACCCTAACGGCGTGCGCTGGGAGGGCTTGTTCCAGAACATCATTGAGGTAGAAGGCAACTGGGACGGCATCTGGGAGGCGCGCGCGCAGCGCAATGCCGAGGGCTGGACCGCCGAGATCCGCATACCCTTCCAGTCCCTGTCCTTCAACCCGGGTTCCACCGAGTGGGGCCTGAACTTCAGCCGCATCCGCCGTGGCGACAACGAGATCATCGCCTGGATGTCATACAACCGGGAGATCAACCCGAGCACGTCGGGTACGGCCACCGGCCTGACCGACATGCGCCAGGGGATGGGCCTGGACCTGGTGCCTTCCATGACACTGCGCCGCAACCGCAAGTTCGGCCCGGGCGGTTTCACGGAAAACCATTACGAACCGCAGCTGGATGTGTTCTACAAGGTCACCCCGCAGCTCAATGCCTCGCTGACCCTGAACACGGACTTCTCCGCCACGGAGGTGGACGACCGCCAGGTCAACCTAACCCGTTTCAACCTGTTCTTCCCGGAGAAGCGTGACTTCTTCCTGCGCGACGTCGACATATTCGAATTCGGCCAGGTCGGCTCCGGCGGCTTCAACAGCGTGTCCGGTACCGGCTCCGCCGCGATCTCCACGCCCGCGCGGCAGAATGCCCGGCCGTTCTTTTCCCGCAAGATCGGCCTGGGCGCGGGCGGCCAGATTCTCGATCTCGTCGGCGGCGTAAAACTCAGCGGCAGGGTGGGGGACTGGAACGTCGGCTCCCTGCTCATCAACCAGGGCGAGGAATCCGCGCTGGGACTGGATTCGCAGAACATCTTTGTCGGCCGCACGGTGCTCAACGTGGGTTCGCGCACCCAGGTGGGCGCTATCCTGACCGACGGCAATCCGCAGGGAAACATCGACAACACCCTGGTGGGCACGGACATCCGCTATCGCAACACGGCGTTCTACGGCAATACTGTCGAGGCGTCCGCCTTTTACCAGGAAACCGATACAGAGGGCCTGGTTGACCGGGACAATGCCTCCTACGGCATCAACCTGTTCCTGCCCAATGCCCAGGGCTGGCAGGGCCTATATCAGTACAAGCGCGTGGAGGAAAATTTTTTCCCGGCCGTGGGTTTCGTCAACCAGACCGACATGGAAGACCACCATCTCAACGTCGGCTATCGCCACTTCCTGCAGCCGGAGGATTTCTTTCGCTCCATCGCCCTCATAGGCGAAGCATACCGCGCCGAGAATCTCGCCGACGGCAGCCTGAACAACGAGAACTTCGGCCTGCGCCTCACCTCCTTCACCAACACCAACGACTCCTATTGGACCCGCGTGGTTTATTACAAGGAGCAGCTGCAGCGGCCATTCACGATTTACCGGGCATCCGACGGCTCGCGCACGGTGACGATCCCGGCCGGGGAATATTCCTGGGAAGATTACTTCCTCGGCATGTCGTGGGGCGGTCACCGCAAGATTTCCGGGGGGCTTCAGCTCTGGAGCGGCGAGTATTATGACGGCACCCATGTCCAGACCAACGGCAACGTCACCTGGCGACCCAACCGCAATTTTGCCCTGACCTTCACCTTCAACGAGAACGAGATCAAGTTGCCGGCCGGCAATTTTACCGTGCGCCTGTATGGCCTGAATTCCCAGTACGCTTTTTCTTCCACCCTGTCCTGGAGTAACCTCATCCAGTATGACAATGTTTCGGAAAATCTTGGTCTTAACAGTCGCCTGCACTGGATTCCACGGGCAGGACAGCAGGTCTTCCTGGTTCTAAACTGGGGACTAGTTGATGCCGACAAGGACAATCATTTCGATTCAACGATTGCTGATTTATCTCTGAAATTTAATTACACATTTCGCTTCTGATTGCTTGGGTAGTAGACATGAAAGAGAAACTGCTCAGGGAGTACAAAACCACTCTTCATAAAATAGCCGAATGATAGAGCCGTCTGAAGGGGAAGCTTGCCATAGGCGATTACTTTGCGAATGAAAAAATACGCCTCAGACAGCATAATGCCGGTGATTAATGACTATGAAACTTTAAAGCGCTTGCGCAGGATACTCAGGCAGAAAAACTAGCAAGTAATGATGTTAAGCGCCAGAGGCTGCAAGGAAAAAATCATCAACGGACACCGGTGCAGCGCCAAAGCCCATATCCCAAAACAGTTCTCTAAATACCAGAATTTTCCGTACATCAAGAACCTGCTCGCACCAACCGCTACAGAGCGAATCTGTTTCTTGCCTTTCCGTTAGAAGCTGTGAATGAAGTTGAATTGCAGCTGACCTTTGCCGTAGTTGCTGTTTTCCTGCCACATGTAACCGAACTGAAGTCTCATGTTGTTCTCGAGACTGTAGCCCAGTGCCGCGTAAGCGCGGTTCCTGTCGAAGTAATCCACCTGCCTGCCATTGCCGATACCCCGCTCGAGATTCACGAACAGCTCGTTGTAGAGGGACAGGTACACGGCGCCGGCTGAGAGATCGCTCTTGTTGAATGGATAGTTGAGTCCGAGGAAATAGCGCAGGCGCGAGCGGAAGTCCTGACCATCCACCCAGCGCTGCTCCAGTCGGAAGCGATGGGTAAGCTGCCATTTCTCCCCGAGCCGTTGCGGCAGCAGTGCTTCCTGGTAGAGGCGTTTTTCCCTGCTCTTGCCATCACTGTTGCCAAACATACCGGAGGTGATATGGGCAACGCCGAGCGTGTACTTGACCGCACTGCCTTCAGGCCGCCAGGTCATGCCGCCGCGTATCAGCAACTGCTCGAGGTCGCCGCCAAGATCCCAGTTGCGGTGCTGCACATCGCCCTGGGCGCCAAAACCGGTATCGGCATTTTCATGGCTCCACATGTACATGTACCAGGCGCCGGCCTGGCTCTGGTCGACCTGGGCGACTGCCTGCGTTGCCATGAATGGAATTAGAACGAGAAGCTTGCGAAATGCGCTGTGCATGGAGGCCCTGCCGTGAATGCGATACAAAGTGTCTCATTATACCGACAGGGATTATCAGGCTGGGGTGGTTTTCCGATTACAAAAAACTATCAAGTGCATCGGATCTGTTGCCATATCAGGCAGTACAGCCGGCGCTGGTCAGTTTTGCGGGGGCCAGCTGCATGGTGAAAGGCTGCATCCGCGACAGTGCGTTCAGTCCGAGAATGTCGCGATCCGCTTTCGGGAACACCGCGACCTCGATATCCCTCAGAACGCAATTTTCCGCGAGGCGCAATTCGGCGATGGTATACAGTGCAACCTTTTCCACCTTGCCGTTGGCCATGCGGCCGAAGATGTGCCGGGTGAACTGCGGTTCGCTGGATGCGCTGACGCGGTCGAAGGTTGACTGGCTCAGGCTGACGTAGCCGGAGCCGGTGTCGAGCAGCAGGTCGGTGTCGACAGTACCCGCCATGGAAGCGCGGACATAGAAGTTGCCGGATTGCGCCTGGTGCATATCCAGGCTCACGGTATCCGCCAGCGCCACTGATCCGACCAGGGTGGCCAGGGTAATTATCAGTAATTTACATGCCTTCACGTTGTGCTTTCCTTGGGTTTTATGGCGTATGCCGAAATATTGCAATTCGGGTGCCAAGTCCAAAAACCCAGTAAATCCAACATGATAGGATTTTCCTTTAATCAAATGCCCGGAATCCATGCACCACGAAAGGGCATAATGCACCAAAATAAAGCGATTGAAATAAGGGTGCCCGGGCCGAGAGATCGCATGACTGAAAACAAGCGCCCGGGTATTTGAATGAGAGGAAACAAGCCATGAAAACAGCAACTATCCGTGTTCTTGCCCTGGCTGGCCTGTGTGCACTGGCTACCAGCGGGGTGTCGGCACAGACCGTGATCGGTAAAACCCCGGATGGCGACCTGAGGGTCGTCGATTACAAGGGGAAACCTCCTTACAAGCGTCGGATTATCTCGGTGCAGGACGCCGAATTCGCCCGTTTTGAGGAGATAAACAACTCTGTCGTGGTAACCACTGGCAGTGATCGGCGCAATGGCCCGGCAGGAAAAGCCCTGCCGGCGCAGTTCGCGCGTGTGCAACGGGTCAATGAGGCAGAGCTCAGCCAGTTCGCCCGTTTTGAAGAAACCGAGTCAACCGGCAGCAAGCGCATATGGCGCGGTGCGCCTGGCAAAGGCAGACCTAATCTCAATAGATAGTGTCGAAAGCACTATGATTAAGGCGATGTATACACATCGCCTTTTTTTTGCCGGTTATTCCGCGAGCAATTCTTCCACAAGGTAAGCGGCCACGTCATGGGCCTGCTCCGGCTGGAACACGAAGCGGAAGCTGGGCATGTTGTTCCTTCCGGTACCGAGGATGGCCATGATGTCGTTGATGGTAAGCGAGTCGGTCAACTCGGCACCGCCGCCATGACCGCCCGTGCCGGTTTCACCGTGGCAGTAGACGCAGGACTGGTTGTAGACCGTGCGGCCATTGGCGATATCGGCGACATGGCCTTCGGGAATCTGGATGGCGCTGAGGTCCGGGGCGCCGCGGCCGAAACGATCAGCCGACGGGGCTTCCGGCACTTCCACCAGGTTGCCGCTGAGCGAGAACAGCCAGACGCCATCGCCTTTCTTGCCGCCGAACAGGCCGCCGCCGGCATAGGTGACGATGTACTGTTCACCCTTGTGCATGAAGGTGCTCACCGCGGAATTGACCGGGGCATCCATGCGGAATTCCCACAGGCGCGCGCCGGTAGCCGCATCCAGTGCGATGAGCCGGTCGTCGTCGCGCCGTCCCATGAACACCAGGCCGCCGGCGGTGGCCAGCATGCCCGAACGGCACCCTTCATTGAACTGCCGCTGCCAGACCAGGCGGTTGGT
>JALRBG010000044.1 GCA_023257855.1 Pseudomonadales bacterium
CCGCTATGGGTGCCGTTGCTGCCGCATACAGATCGGCATTGGTGGTGCAGTTCCTGAGGCTGGCGCAGAAATTGTTATCGTTGAAACGCTCAGCCAGGGCGCGCAGCACTTCCAGATGCCCCTCTATGGTGTTTTCCGGCACCAGCAGGAAAAACAACAGGTCCACTGGCTTGCCATCGATAGCGTCGAAATCGACACCATTCTCCAGCTTGATCAGGCAGCCGATAGTGGACTGGCATTTCGGCACCCGGCAGTGCGGGATGGCTATGCCGTTGCCCAGGCCGGTGCTGCCGAGCTGCTCACGTGCGATGAGGGCGCTGTAAATCTGGTTGGCGTCTACCGATTTGACTTGTGCTGCGATCAGGTCGGCACTGGTCTCGATCAGTCGCTTCTTGCTGACGCCCTGGACATTACAGAAGGTCAGTTCCGGGGTCAGGATTGTTTTGATTTCCATGCTATGAATTCTCTGAATTTTTCTTTGAAAGAAAAGGTCTACAACAATCGTTTTCTTTCATTGGAAGGGGCTATTGACAGCGATTCACGGTACTTGGCGATGGTACGACGGGCGATATTGATGCCCTGGTCGGAAAGCAACTGGGTGATTTTGCTGTCACTAAGGGGTTTTTGCGGATTTTCGGCAGCCACGAGTTTCTTGATCAGTGCCCGGATGGCGGTCGATGAACACTCACCACCGCCCTCGGTACCGACATGGCTGGAGAAAAAGTACTTCAGTTCAAATATACCGCGTGGCGTATGCATGTACTTCTGCGTCGTCACTCGGGATATGGTTGATTCGTGCATGCCGACGGCTTCGGCAATGTCGTGCAGCACAAGAGGTTTCATGGCTTCCTCGCCATATTCGAGAAATCCCTTCTGGTGTTCGACGATCTTGGTGGAGACCTTCATCAGGGTCTCGTTGCGGCTGTGCAGGCTCTTGATGAACCAGCGCGCTTCCTGCAGGTTTTCCTTGATAAAGGTATTATCCGCCTCCGAGCCCTTGCCGTTGACCAGCATGGCATATTCCGGATTTACACGGATTTTTGGCGCCGTTTCAGGGTTCAGTTCCACATGCCAGCGGCCGTTGCGCTTGGTAACGAAGACATCGGGAACGATGTAAGAGGTGTCGGAGGGAGTAATTTCGGATCCCGGCTTGGGATTCAGGGACAGGATGATTTTCAGGGATTCCTTGAGCTCGTCTTCCTTGATTTTCAGCACTTTCAGGATTTGCGCGTAATCATGGCTGGCCAGCTGTGCGAGGTGATCCTCGATGATGCGCGCAGCGATTGCCACGCCGGGAAAGTCCGGATCAATCTGCCGCAGCTGCAACGCCAGGCATTCCTTCAGGTCGCGGTAGCCTACGCCCACGGGATCGAATTGCTGGATACGGTGCAGAACCGCCAGCACTTCCGCTTCGTCGATATCCAGTTCGCGGATCAGTCCGGCATGGATGGATTCGACGGAAAGCGTGAGCTGACCATTGGCATCGATGGCATCAATGATGGCCATGGCGATGAGCCTGTCGCCATCGGACATGGGTGTCAGGTTGAGCTGCCAGTTCAGGTGGTCCTGCAGGGTCTCAGTCTTGCTGTTGCGGGTGTCGAAGTCGAAGTCATCACCCTCGGCCGGTGCAGAGGAGGTCGACATGGAGTTGTTGGTATAGATATCGTCCCAGCTCGAATCAACGGACAGGTCATCGGGTATGTTCTTGTCCTCCCAGTTGTCGTTGCTGGGAAATTCACCATCGGGGTCCTGATCGTTGTAGCTGTCTTTGTCAGCTTCCTTGCCGGAAGCAGTGGCCGAGAATTCCTCGCCTTCCTTGAATTCGCGTTCGCCTTCAGCCTGGTTTTCGGAGTAGTCGTAGGATTCGCTGGACTCGTCGATTTCCAGCAGGGGGTTGGATTCCAGGGCTTCCTGGATTTCCTGCTGCAGATCCAGCGTCGACAACTGCAGCAGGCGAATGGCCTGTTGCAACTGGGGGGTCATGGTGAGTTGCTGACCCAGTTTTAGCTGGAGTGCTAGCTTCATACAGAAGGTATTTTCGTGCGGCAAAAATGCCCGCCGCTGAGGTGATTTAGCCGGCCCCGCGGGGCCGAAACCGGGGCTGAAGAATAGCAAATTCCCGTGTTTTATTACAGGAAATCGTGGGGTTCGGAACGATTATTGCATTCCCGGGGGAGGCTGCTACATGCGGAACTGCTGGCCCAGGTATACTTCCCTAACCTGCTGATTTTCAAGAATTTCTCCAGGTGTGCCTGAGGCAAGGACCGAGCCCTCGCTGACGATGTAGGCTTTCTGGCAGATTTCCAGGGTTTCCCGGACGTTGTGGTCGGTGATCAGGATGCCGATGCCCCGGTCACTCAGCTTGCTGATGATCTGCTTGATGTCGTTGACCGAAATCGGGTCGACCCCGGCAAACGGCTCATCAAGCAGGATGAAGGCCGGGTCGGTGGCCAGGGCCCTGGCGATTTCCGCCCGCCGCCGCTCACCTCCGGAAAGGCTCATGCCGAGGGTGTCGCGCAGGTGGCCGATGTGAAATTCGGCCATCAGGTCTTCCGCTTTCTGCTCCCGTTGCTGCCTGTTGAGTTCCGGCCGGGTTTCGAGAATGGCCAGAATGTTGTCCCTGACCGAGAGCTTGCGAAAAATGGAGGCTTCCTGTGGCAGGTAGCCGAGTCCCTTGCGGGCCCGTTCGTGCATGGGTTCACGCGTGACATCCTTGCCGTCGATACTCACTTTGCCGTGATCGGCCCTGACCAAGCCGATGATCATGTAGAACGACGTGGTCTTGCCGGCACCATTGGGTCCGAGCAGGCCGATGATCTCCCCGCTGTTGACCTCGATGGAGGTGTCGGAGACGACCTTGCGGCCCTTGTAGGACTTGGCGAGGTGTTCTGCCCGCAGCGTCTTCATGAAAAGGGCACAGTCACTGGGTGTTCCGGGGCGAGAGGATGGCGCGGGCCTGGCTGCCGTCGGCACAACGCGGCGTGCTGAGCTGCCGGCTTTCCAGGTAGTAATCGATCTGGCAACCAGTCCACTGGTCATTCCCCTGGATAAAACGGACATTGCCGACTGCCGACATGTGCTGGGTGTCGTAATCCAGAATGATGGTCTGGCCTTCCGCGGTGACAAGCGCCTGGTCGATGGCGGGTTGCTGCTGGTACAGGGCAGGGCTGCCGGTGACCGATACCTTTTTCACTTCACCGTCGATGCGTTCGATGACGATTTCCTGGCCGGATATTTTCAGCGTGCCCTGGGTGATTTCTGCCGGTGTTCCGGCTGCACCGTAAAACACCTGTTTGCCTTCATCGAGCAGCAGAAGACTGTTGTCGTAGGTGCCCAGGATGGGCTGCCCGGCGTCCTCAGGCAAGGCCTGCGATGCGGCAGGGAGGAAAACCGCCAGGCAGGTACAGGCCAGGGTGAGGGGAGCTGTCTTTGCGGTCCTGATTGTCATTGCTTCATTGTCCCTGTCCTGGCTGTTCATAACGCATATATCCGCCGGCAAGCTGCCGAATGACATCCGTAACCAGGTCTGCGGTGAGCCCCTGGCTGGTGGAGTAAAAACCCTCGGATTCAAGCATGACCTCGCTGTCGGTGCTGATGCTTTTCTCTGCCGGGTACAGCGTGAGCGAGTCGGTATAGATATTCACCGGCCTGCCGGCGGCTGTGATGCCGCTGATAATAACATTTTCAGTGAGTACTAGGCGTTCCCGGTTGCTGCTGGCTTCCACATCGACGCGACCGCTCGCGCTGTTGATGCGCCAGGCAGAGTCGTCCTCCCGGTAAATGACCAGTCGCGGCGATTCGATGATGCTGTACTCGGGATTGGGATAATGGGTCACACGACTGGCGCGGAACCGGTAATCGGCCCGGCCCTCGCGGGTGTAATGGATGCTGTCGACATCGCCCATGAAATAGTCGTATTCCTGCTCGGACAGTCCAAGCAGCTGGCTGAAGTCTAGAATTTCCTCGTCGGTGGCCGAGTCGAACAGGTAATAAACGATAATGCCAAGCACGAGAATCGCCAGCATGTGCTTGCGCAGGTTCGGCTTGCGAATATCGTATTCCGGGTTCGCCGGCGCTGGGGGAGAAGAGGCCACGTGCACTTACCGTTTAGCGGAACGGACTGACAGCTGTGTCGAAATTGCCCTGGGCCATCAGGATCCAGTCGCAGATTTCCCGGACGGCACCCGCGCCGCCGGCGCGCACAGTGACGGCATCGGCGGCATCGCGCACGAGGAAATGGGCGTCAGGCACGGTGACGCCGAGTTTTGCCGCGGTGATGCAGGCCAAATCGGGCAGGTCATCACCCACATATGCAACCGTGCTGTAATCCAGCCGGAGGGTTTCGAGGATTCCGTCCAGCACGACTTTTTTGTCATCGCGGCCCTGGAACACCAGGTCGATGCCGAGGCTGCGTGCCCGGTCGGCGACGATCTGTGATGTGCGGCCGGTTATCAGGGCTACCTGAACGCCACTTTTCATGAGCAGCTTCAGGCCCAGGCCGTCGAGGGTATTGAAAGCCTTGATCTCTTCGCCCTGGTTGTCGAAGTACAGTCGGCCGTCGGTCATCACGCCGTCGACGTCCAGTGCGAGCAACCGGATGTCCCTGGCCAGGGTGCTGACCTTGTCGGGAATATTGCAGTCGTTCATTGCATCTTCCTCATACGACATTTGCCTTCAGCAGGTCATGCATCGTGATGATGCCGCAGAACTCATCATTGGCATCGGTCACGACCAGGGTATAGATCTCGTTGTCCTGCATGAGCTTCGCGGCTTCCGACGCCAGTGCCGCGCCGGAAATGGATTTGAAGGTGCTGGTCATGACGTCACGGATGGGTGTGTTGTTCAAGTCCCTGCTGCTGTCCAGGAAGCGTCGCAGATCGCCATCGGTGAATACGCCGACGACCTTGCCCATGCTGTCGGTGATGGTAGTCATGCCCAGCTTCTTGGCAGACATTTCCAGGAGCGAATCCTTGACGCTGGTATCCTCGCTGACGCCAGGGATGGCCTTCCCGGTGTGCATGACGTCGTTGACCATGAGCAGCAGGCGCCGGCCAAGATTGCCGCCCGGATGGGAAAAGGCAAAGTCCTCGGCAGTGAAACCCCGGGCTTCAAGCAGTGCCATGGCCAGTGCGTCACCCATGACCAGGGCAGCCGTGGTGCTGGTGGTGGGAGCCAGGCCAAGCGGACAGGCTTCCTGTTCCACGCTGGCATTGAGGCTGGCATCGGCCTGACGGGCAAGCAGGGAATCCGGGTTGCCTGTCAGGGCGATCAGCGCCACCCCCTTGCGCTTGAGAATGGGGAGAATGGCCTCGATTTCCGCGGTTTTTCCGGAATTGGAAATGGCAATGACAACGTCACGGTCCGTGACCATGCCGATGTCGCCATGACTCGCTTCGGCCGGGTGGACGAAGTGGGCCGGCGTGCCGGTGCTGGCGAGCGTGGCGGCGATCTTGTTGGCAATATGGCCGGACTTGCCGATACCCATCACGATGACCCGCCCCTGGCAGGAGAGAATCAGTTCGCAGGCCGTGAAGAAATCCTCGTCGATACGCGAGGCAAGGTTTTCAACGGCGTGTTGTTCAAGCTGGATGGTGCGGAGGGCGCTTTGTTTCAGCGCTGCTTTGTCCACGGAACGGCAACCCCTACTGGCTGACAATCAGGGTTGCAGTGTAAGCGATATATATAGCCATTAAAACTATGCCGGCGGGCCTGCCGATCTGTTGACCCTTGCGGGCCCGCATGTACAGGAAGTAGGCGCAGCCGAGTGTGATGAGCATCATGGTGGCGTAGTCCCTGGTAAGGACTTCGGGCTGGATGACGAAGGGGGAAATAAAAGACGGTACCGGCAGCACCAGAAGGATATTGAAAATATTGGAGCCGATGATGTTGCCCAGCACCAGGTCGTAGTGGCCCTTGACCGCACTGATGATGGAGGTGACCAGTTCCGGCAGGCTGGTGCCCACGGCCATGACGGTCAGCCCGATCACCAGTTCGCTCACTCCCAGGGCCATGGCCACGCTGCGGGCGCCTTCCACGAGGATGTTGGAGCTGATGACCAGCAGTACAAGGCCGAACAGGAGCAATGCCACGGCTTTCGGTGTGGACATGTCATCGGCGATGAATTCGTCGGTGACTTCGTCGGGATTGATGATGTTCACGTCATTTGCCGGATCCTTGTCCAGCAGGTTCAGGTCCTTGACGACACGCCAGGTAAAAACGCCCAGGAGGAAAAGCAGCAGCAAGCCGTCAAACATGTTGAGCGTGAGATCCGCGAAGACAATAAAGCAGCAGGCGAAAACGATCAGCAGCGCCGGTATTTCCTTTTTCAGGAGCGACAGGGGTATCTCGATGGGCTGTATGAGCAATGTGATTGCCAGGACGATGCCCAGGTTGGCTATGTTCGAACCCAGGGCATTACCGATAGCAATATTCGGAGAGCCCTGGATGGAGGCGGTCGCGGAGGTGAAGATTTCCGGCGCTGACGTGCCGAAGGCGACAATAGTCAGTCCGATAATCAGTGGGGAAACGCCGAGGTTGCGCGCAGTGGTGGAAGCGCCCAGAACGAAACGGTCGGCGCTCCAGATCAGTCCCGCGAATCCAAATACAATATAGACCGCGGCCAAATAAATACTCATGCCATTTTCCTGGTCTGCTGCCCTGAAGGCCCGCAGCCGACCGACTCAAAAAACAGGGGCCAATATGGCAAGTCTCCCCTTAATAATCAAGTAGCCCGGCCGGGAGCCCGGAATGACTTGGGGTGAATTTTTTTACACTCCATATTCGGGTAGAATGCCCGCCTGGCAGGGAGGGGCGTGAAACTTTTTGCCCGGATTCCGTTCCTCTAACAGGACCGGAACCCATCACACATAACCATGGAGTCAACACATGAATACCTTGCGCCGTGCATTGCTGGCATTGGGTTTACTGGCAGCTGCAGCGACAGCGGCACTGCCGGTCAGCGCCCAGCAGGAAAGTGCTGAGGCGGCGGTTGAGCGCTACATCGGCGGTCTTATGCAGCGGATGACCGAGATCCAGCCGTTGTACCAGTCCGACCGCGAAGCCTATTTCGATACGGTGGAAAATGCCCTCTCGGAGTTCGTGGACTTTCGCGAAGTGGCACGCGGCGTGATGGCAAAGTACGGGCAGGGGCCCAATGGCGCGACTGCCGGGCAACTAGACCGGTTCGCCGGCGTTTTCCGTGCATCCCTGGTGGAATTCTACGGCAGTGCCCTGGCTGAATATGGCGGCGTTGAATTCGAGATACTGGAAAACCGGCAGCAGTCCAATTCCGATCGCGCCGCCAATGTACGCATGTCCGTGCTGGGTGATGACGGCAACCGGATCGAGGTGCAGTACACCATGTTCCTCAATGACGAGGATGTGTGGAAATTGCGCAACCTGTACGTGGAGGGAGTCAACCTGCGCCGCCAGTACTACTCCAGGTTCGACAACCTGATGACCCGCAATGATTTCGATATCGATAAAGTCATCGATCTCTGGCAGATCGAGGAATAGGTGCCATTCGACATGAATCCTAAAGAGATTGAAAAGGCCCTGTCTGCCGAATTCGAAGGTGCCGATATCACCGCTGCCGGCGCAGACGGCAAGTACCAGGTGCGCATCATTTCCGATGCCTTCGCCGGCCTGAATGCGGTGAAGCGCCAGCAATCCGTTTATCGCGTACTGAATCCCCATATTGCCAGTGGAGCCATACATGCCATCAGCATGCAGCTGCTGACGCGCGAGGAGCACGCAGGCACCGGTAACTGAACCGGCGCCAACAGCAAAAGGCCCCGCGAGGGCCTTTTTTTATGGCTGTGAGAACGGGTTTTGGTCGCTAAATAAGTTCAGCGATCATGCACGAATCTTGTTAAAATGCGCTGTTGTTAACAGGGCATACCCTGGGAAAGGAAACTGTAAAACAGTGGACAAATTAGAGATACACGGCGGTATTCCGCTGAAAGGCGAAATCCGCATCGCGGGTGCGAAGAACTCGGCACTGCCGATCATGGCGTCTACCCTGCTGACCACCGACACGGTGAAAGTAGGCAACCTGCCGCACCTGTACGACATCACCACCATGCTGGAGCTGCTCGGCTGCATGGGTGTGGAGTCCATCGTGGGTGAAAAACTGGGTGTGGAAATCAATTCCGGCACCATACGGCATTTCAATGCACCCTACGAACTGGTAAAGACCATGCGCGCCTCCATCCTGGTGCTGGGACCCATGCTGGCACATTTCGGCGAAGCTGAAGTGGCCCTGCCTGGTGGCTGCGCCATCGGCAGCAGACCAGTAAACCTGCACCTGGCCGCACTGAAAAAGATGGGTGCCGACATCACTGTCGAGAACGGTTATATCAAGGCGAGGACCAAAAACCGCCTCAAGGGCGCGCACATATTCATGGACCTGGTGACGGTCACGGGTACCGAGAACGTCATGATGGCGGCGTGCCTTGCCGACGGCGTTACCATCATCGAAAACGCGGCCCGTGAGCCGGAAGTCGTTGACCTGGCCTGCTGCCTCAGATCGATGGGTGCCGATATCTCCGGTGAAGGCACCGACACGATCACCGTGCGCGGCGTGGAAAGGTTGCATGGCTCTGAATATTCGGTAATGCCCGACAGGATCGAAACCGGCACCTACCTGATTGCTGTCGCGGCTACCCGTGGCAAGATCAAGGTCAAGGACACGCGGCCGAATATCCTGGAGGCCGTGCTCAGCAAGCTCGAGGAAGCCGGTGCGCATATCGATATTGGCAAAGACTGGATCGCCCTGGACATGAAAGGCAACCGGCCGAAGGCGGTATCACTGACGACGGCGCCGTACCCGGCATTCCCGACCGACATGCAGGCGCAGTTCACGGCGCTCAACGCCGTGGCCGAAGGCATCGGCATGATCACGGAAACCGTGTTCGAGAACCGCTTCATGCACGTGCATGAAATGAACCGCATGGGAGCCGACATGAAAGTGGAGGGCAATACCGTGGTGGTCAACGGCAAGGAGATTCTCAAGGGCGCGCCCGTAATGGCAACCGACCTGCGTGCATCCGCCAGTCTCATCATCGCCGGCCTGATGTCCGAGAACCAGACCACGGTCGATCGTATCTATCATATCGACCGCGGCTACGAGTGTATCGAGGAAAAACTGCAATTGCTCGGTGCCAAGATCAAACGCCTCCCGTCCTGAGCATACCGACATGAACAAGAACAAACTGGTCATTGCCCTGACCAAGGGGCGTATTCTCGATGAGGTCCTGCCGCTGCTGGAACAGGCGGGGATCATGCCTGCCGAGGATTTGAACAGCAGCCGCAAGCTGATATTCGACAGCAACCTGGAGGGCGTGCAGCTGATGGTGCTGCGTGGCTCTGATGTGCCTACCTATGTGGAGCTCGGCAGCGCCGATATCGGTATTACAGGCAAGGATATCCTCATGGAAAACGGTTCGGATGGCTACTATGAACCGCTCGACCTGAAGCTGGCCACCTGCCGGCTCATGACCGCGGCACCGGTGAACCAGAAGGAGACACCGAAACGCCTGCGTGTGGCGAGCAAGTTCGTCAATATCGCGAAGAATTATTTTTCGGAGCAGGGCCGCCAGGTCGACATCATCAAGCTCAACGGCGCCCTGGAACTGGCGCCCATCATGGGACTTGCCGACTGCATCGTCGACATTGTCGATACCGGCAAGACGCTCAAGGCGAACGGCCTGGAGCCTCGCGAACATATCGCCGATGTCAGCACCCGCGTCATCGTCAACAAGGCGGCGATGAAGATCAAGCACGACAACATTCAATCTCTGCTGGAGCGGCTTGAGGCTGCCGTCGCGGCGAAGGGCGCCTGACGGGGACAAACAATGAGCATAACCATCAAGCGACTCGATGCCGCCGCCGCTGACTTTCGCCGCAAGCTGGACGAGGCCCTGGCCTGGGACGCCATCGCAAACACGTCTGTGCAGGATACCGTCGCCGCCATTCTCGCGGATGTGAAATCCCGCGGCGATGCGGCGCTGGTTGCATGGACCAACAAGCTCGACAGGCTCGATGCAACATCCATGACCGATCTGGAAATCGGCAGGGACGAGCTGCAGCAAAGCCTTGCTCAGATACCTGCAGACCAGGTTGCCGCGCTCGAAAAAGCGGCAGATCGCATCCGCACCTATCATGAAAAACAGAAGCAGGATTCCTGGCAATATACCGATGCCGACGGCTCCATGTATGGCCAGAAGGTCACTCCCCTGGATCGCGTTGGCATGTACGTACCTGGTGGCAAGGCCGTGTATCCCTCCACGGTACTGATGGATGCCGTACCCGCCCGGGTGGCGGGTGTGGGCGAGATCATCGCCATGCTGCCGACACCCGACGGCACCCGCAATCCCATCGTGCTGGCGGCATTGGCCCTGGTAGGCGTGGACCGTGTATTCACCATTGGCGGGGCACAGGCAGTGGCGGCGCTGGCCTACGGCACCGACAGTGTGCCGCGCGTGGACAAGATTGTCGGCCCGGGGAATATCTACGTTGCCGCGGCCAAAAAAGCCGTGTTCGGCCAGGTTGGCATCGACATGGTGGCAGGACCGTCCGAGATCCTGGTCATCTGCGACGGCAAATCCGATCCCGACTGGGTGGCCATGGACCTATTTTCCCAGGCCGAGCATGACGAGAATGCCCAGTCTATTCTCGTTTGTCCTGATGCGTCATATATAGACGCGGTGATGGAGAGCATCAACAGGCTACTGCCCGAAATGCCCCGCCGCGACATCATTACCGCGTCACTGGAATCCCGGGGACTGCTGATCGACGTGGCCGACTTGAAGGCCGCGACGGAAGTCTGCAACCTGGTGGCACCGGAACACGTGGAGCTGTCCGTCGAAGACCCGAATGCCCTGCTCGCGGAAATCCGACACGCCGGCGCCATCTTCCTGGGCCGCTATACTTCCGAATCACTGGGGGATTACTGTGCCGGTCCCAGCCACGTGCTGCCTACTTCTGGCACGGCCAGGTTCTCATCGGCGTTGGGTGTTTATGATTTCCAGAAACGCTCTTCCATCATAGGTTGCTCGGAAACCGCGGCCAGGGAACTGGCGGCAACGGCATCGGTACTGGCGAGGGCGGAAGGGTTGATCGCCCATGCCCGTGCAGCTGAAATCAGGGATGAAGACTGAAGGCGCCAGTGCCTAGTGCAGCAGGCCTTCACTGAAGGGATTCGGATCGAACAACGGTTCTTCGTCGTTGCTCCAGTACAGCACGGCTTCCCCGACACCGAGAATGATCGGTATGGTCAGGATTTCACCATTGCGGTAAACAGATGCCACCACGGTTTCGCCCGGCCCCAGGCTGTTGGTGGTCTGGATGGCACGAATGGCGGTTTCATCACTGTCGATCGTAATGCCGGCAAGGTTGATGATGAGATCATTGCTGCGCAGTCCGGCCTTGTCGGCGGGTCCGTTATCCGAAATCTTCTCCACCCATAATCCCTGCACATCGACATCGAGCAGCATCTTGCCGGCGATATGGGTCAGGAAGCGTCCTTCCACCCCCAGGAAGCCGCCGGGCCCCTGTTCGATGTAGGCCTGCATGAGGTCGTAGGCCTTGTGCGCGGGGATGGCGAAACTGATGCCTTCCGATCCCCCGGATTCCGTCACGATGGTGGAGTTGATGCCCACCAGCCTGCCGTTCACATCGACCAGCGCGCCGCCGGAACTGCCCGGGTTGATGGCAGCGTCGGTCTGGATGACATAACTGTCCTGCGTCCTGAGCAAGGCGCTGATGATGCCCAGAGTCACTGACTGGCCGATATTGCGCGGGTTGCCGATGGCCAGGACGATGTCGCCGGTATCCAAGGTGCTTTGTTCGACCTGGGTCATGTACGCCATGTCCGTGGCGTCCACTTTCAGCAGGGCCAGGTCGTTCTTGGGGTCGACGGACACGATGCGGGCCTGCATGGTCTGGCCGTTATACAGGGTTATGGTGATTTCCGGGAGTGAGCGATCCACGATGTCGGAGTCGTTGATCTCGAAAATATGGAAGCTGGTGATGATGTAGCCGTCGGCGGAAATAATGACGCCTGACCCCAGGCTGGTGCTTTCATCCTCGAGCAGGATAGGGCGGCGCAACCCGGGCAAATAACGCCCGCCAACACTGCGCCTGACATCGGAGGTGGAGTTGATGCTGACAACGGCCGGAGCCGCCTTGGAAATGGCGTCTGAATAGGAAAAGGAAAACAGGTCGTCAGCGGCGGCCTGCTCGGGCGGCAGGTAAGTGTCGATGCCGGGAAACAGCTGGGCCAGCCTGGGCATCTGCAGCAGGACAAAGCCGAACACGAGGCCGGCCACGGCGGGCCAGATAACAAAATTGATTACCTTGTTCATGATGAACTGCCAGTTTCTCCCCCCGGTACCGCCCTGGTTGACAGAGTGCAGTCATATAAGTGCAGTCATAGAGCGGTCATAGAGCGGTCATAGCGACTTTGCTATGATTACGGACCGGCAAGTATAACCCAATTCCCCGTTGTACACAGGCTGTACGCTTGGAGGTAACACGGTACAACGACCCAATACGGGAGAACCAATCCATGCCAGTCAGTCTGGCCGAACTGCAATCCACACTTGATAACCTGCTCAAGCCTGGTGAATTCCGCGACTATTGCCCTAACGGCCTCCAGGTCCAGGGTCAGGGAACCATCAGTACGCTGGTCAGTGGCGTCACCGCCAGCCAGGCGTTGATCGATGCTGCCCTGGAAAAGGGGGCAGATGCCATTCTTGTCCATCACGGGTATTTCTGGCGCGGCGAGGAACCGACGGTGACAGGAATCCGCAGGAACAGGCTCAAGGCACTGCTCGATAACGACATCAACCTGTTTGCCTACCATTTGCCGCTGGATGCCCACCCGCAGTTGGGTAACAACGCACAGCTTGGCCTGAAACTGGGCTTTACACCTGAAGCGGACCTGGATCCGCTGCACAAAAGCCGGGTCGGTGTCTGGGGGGTTGTGGATGAACCGTGCAGCGGCGATGAACTGGTCCGGCGCATTACCAGGCAGCTCGGGCGTGCGCCCCTGCATATTCCGGGCACCGCAAAGCGTATCGAAAAGATCGGCTGGTGTACCGGATCCGCCCAGAACTACATCGAACTCGCTTTCGAGGCCGGCGTGGATGCCTATCTGACGGGCGAGGTTTCAGAGCAGACCGTGCATTTTGCCCGTGAAACCGGCATGCATTTTTTTGCCGCAGGCCACCATGCTACAGAGCGCTATGGTGTTCAGGCCGTCGGCCAGTACCTGGCCAGTGAATTTGGCATCGCCCACGAGTTCATCGATATCGACAATCCTGTGTGAGAGACAGGAGGAAAGAGGAAAGAGGAGAAGGGTATGGCTTCTGGTTCAAGGCCGGTGTATTCGACAGAAGTTGGCAGGTTATGTCCCGCGTGCGGGCTGTCTGCGTCCGTTTGCAACTGCAAGGCAGCCAGGGTATTCAGGGGTGGCGACGGCATCATTCGGCTGTCCCGGGAAACGAAAGGGCGCAAGGGCAAGGGCGTGACCCTGGTGACAGGTTTCCAGGGCAGCGAGGATGAGCTGAAAGCACTGGCAAAAAAGCTCAAGCAGCTTTGCGGCACTGGCGGCACCGTCAAGGACGGAGTAATTGAAATCCAGGGTGATATGCGTCACAAAATTCAACAATCGCTGGAGGCATCCGGGCACCGGGTAAAACTCGCGGGCGGGTAAGCATTCGTTTAAAGGAGAAATAGCGTGGAAAAATTGACTGAAACAGAAATCGAGGCCGCCGTGTTCAGGCGCCTGCTGGAGCACCTGGATTCCCGCAAGGATGCCCAGAATATCGACCTGATGAACCTGGCGGGCTTCTGCAGGAATTGCCTGTCAAAATGGTATGTTAAGGCGGCCAGTGAAAGAGGTTTCGACATCGAGTACGAGGCTGCCAGGGAGCGTGTCTACGGCATGCCCTACAGCGAGTGGAAGGGTAAATACCAGCTTGAAGCCACCGAGGAACAGAAGCGATTGTTTGCGGAAAACTTCCCGAAACAGGAATAACGCCGTTCAATTGCGGGCAAATCCCGGGATTCGCCATACCTTCAAAACTGCGAACTGATTCACCCACGTTTGCCGGATGCCTGCGGTAGGATGGCTCCACGGCCTGGAAAACGCCGGGTTGAAGGAGTCCAGAGATGGGTACATTAAACGTAAGCCAGATCGCAGAAAATCCGGTCGTAGTAGGAGAGATCCGCTACACCCTCGTGGAGGATTTGCCTGCACGCTTCAACCTGAATCCGCTGAAGCGCAGCAATCGCATCAACATACGCCTGCGCGATGAAGATATCAGTGCGCTCGAGGCGATGGCATTACAGGCCGGCATGCCGTTCCAGGCCTTTCTCGCCGACGTGATTCACAAGTACGCCACGCGCAAAGTCGAAGAAAAATAACCCGCGAATCTTTTCAATCCTGCTGTCAGGCGGAATATCCGCAAGTGGCAGCAGTGACCGGTAGGCAGCCAGCCTGCCGGCAGCAATCCTAAAAGTACCTGGTAGATATACCGTGACAACGGGATAGCCCGTTGCTGGCAATGCCGCGCGCCCTACTTGAGTGGAACGAGCTTGACCGGACGGATCTCGATGTGCTCCCAGACACGGCCCGCGATGTAGGGGTCGCTTTGCAGATGCTGATCCAGGCTTTCCCGGTCGGGGAATTCCAGGTGCAGGGTGGAGCCGATCATCTTGCCGTCCTCATCGAGAATGGCGCCGCCGCTGAGAAACCTGCCTTCCCTGATCAGTTCCCTGACGCTGGCGAGGTGAGCCTCGCGGTGCTGCATGCGGCGGTCAAGGGCTTCAGGATCGGTGTAATCGAGAGCGGTGACGGCGAATTGCACCGTCATACCTCCGAGATCAGCTTGGTCACCAGGCAGGCCTCGAGACCTTCAATACCTTCCTCGGAGCCATGGCCGGATTCCTTGATGCCGCCGAAGGGAGAGTCAGGCGTGGAAATGGCAAAGCTGTTGATGCCGATCATGCCGGCCTCGAGCTGTTCACCAAGCAGTTTCACGCGTTTGGCCGAGTCGGTAAAGGCAAAGGCAGCCAGGCCGTACGGCAGGCGGTTGGCTTCGCTGATGACCGCGTCGAAGTCGCTGAACCTGTTGATGATGGCCACCGGTCCGAACGGCTCCTCGTTCATGATACGGGCGTTGTGCGGCACGTTGGAAAGCACGGTAGGCAGGTAGAAAAAGCCCGGGCCATCGATGAGTGCGCCGCCCGTTTCGAGGGTGGCGCCTGCCTGCACGGCATCATCGATGATGCTACTGATGGCTTCCAGTCGGCGCGCGTGAATAAGCGGGCCCATCTGGTTGTTTTCGTCCAGGGGGTTGCCTACCTTGATCTCCCGGGTTTTTGCGGTAAAACCGGCGACAAATTCATCGAAGATGGAGTCGTGTACCAGGAAGCGGGTCGGGGAGACGCAGACCTGGCCGCCATTGCGGAACTTGGCCGCCACGGCCATTTTCAGTACGGCCTCGACATCGGCATCCTCGAAGACAAGCACCGGTGCATGCCCGCCCAGTTCCATGGTCGTGCGGATCATTTTGTCTGCCGCCAGTTTCATCAGTGACTTGCCGACCGGCACGGATCCGGTGAACGACATCTTGCGGATGACGGGCGAGTTCAGCAGGTAAGTGGAGACCACGTGGGGCACGCCGAAGACGATCGACAACACTCCATCCGGCAATCCGGCATCCTGCAGACACTTGGCCATCAGCAGGGCGGTGGCCGGCGTGTCTTCCGCGGGCTTGAAGACACATGAGCAGCCTGCGCCCAGGGAGGCGCCCATCTTGCGGGCCGGGTTACCCTGCGGGAAGTTCCACGGGGCGAATGCAGCAACCGGTCCCACCGGTTCCTTGACCACGTACATGCGTGATCCCGGCTGGCGCTGGGTCAGCACGCGGCCATAGGCGCGGCGGCCTTCCTCGGCATACCAGTCGAGGACGTCGGTGGACATCTTCAGCTCAACCCGCGACTGCAGGATCGGTTTGCCGGATTCCAGGGTTGCCACGGTCGTGATCTGTTCACCGCGTTCACGCATTAGTGAAGCAGCCTTGCGCAGTACCGCGCTCCTTTCTTCGGGCAGCTTGGCGCGCCAGACCCTGAATCCTTCCTCGGCTGCAGCCAGTGCGCGGTCCAGGTCTTCCTCGGTGGCGTGGGGCAGTTCACCCAGCACTTCACCGGTAGCCGGGTTCAGGACAGGCTCTGATTTACGCGAACCCTTCGAAATCCATTCACCGGCGATGAAAAGCTGCAGTTCCGGGTAATGGGTAAGTGGGTCGGTCTTCAGATGTTTCGCTTCAGCCACGGAGAGACTCCTGCAAATAAATAGAGGGGGTGTGAGTAATTTGGGGGCGTAATGATGGACCAAAAGGGGGGTTGGAGTAAAATTTTTTCGTTATACTCCGCGCCTTCACCACCTCTGATACGGAGTTATTCATGACCGGGATCACTTTCAGCGACAAGTACCGGCGTATCGCCACCGAGGAAGCCTGGGCGCCCCAGGAAATGATGGATATGTATCGTGATTTGTACGAATCCGGCAAGCTGGACGACCCTGGGTTCAGCAGCCTGTGGGGTTTCTACGGCAGTTCCAACGAGCCGCGTCCGGTTACTGTACGGCGCAAGCTGGCGGATCTCGATGACGAGCGCCTTCATGACATGGACGCCGCCGGCATTGATTTTGCGGTGTTAGCCCTGACCTCGCCGGGTGTGCAGGTATTCGACCGGGACACCGCGATCCGGGTGGCCAGCGACAGCAACGACATGGTGAAAGAAGCGGTGGACCGGCATCCCGACCGCTACGCTGCCCTGTGTGCCGTGGCGCCACAGGCGCCTGAAGTGGCTGCGCAGGAAATCCAGCGCTGCCAGGCCCTGGGTTTTCGCGGCATCATCATCAATTCCCATACGCACGGGGAGTACCTCAGCGACAGCAAGTTCTGGCCGATCTTCGAGGCCGCCGAAGCACTCGACATGCCTGTATACCTGCACCCGAATACACCGCCCAAGGCGATGATCGAACCCATGCTGGAAGTTGGTCTCGATGGCGCCATTTTCGGGTTCGGTGTGGAAACCGGCCTGCATATGCTGCGAATCATCACTGCCGGCGTGTTCGACCATTTTCCGAAACTGCAGTTCATCATCGGCCACATGGGGGAAGCGCTGCCATACTGGATGTATCGCCTGGACTTCATGCACAACGCCCAGGTGACCTCGAAGCGTTATGAGGCACTCAAGCCGCTCAAGAAAAAGGTCAGTGACTACCTGAAGGAAAACGTCTACATCACGTGCAGCGGCATGGCGTGGGAGCCGGCCGTGCGCTTCTGCCAGCAGCAGATCGGCATCGACCGCACCATGTACGCGATGGATTATCCGTACCAGTATGTGCTGCAGGAAGTGATCGACCTGGACAACATGGCCATCCCGGATGCGGAAAAGAAAATGTTCTACCAGGACGTGGCGGAAAAAGTCTTCAAGCTTTCATAGCTTACGCTGAATGCTCTTACAACTGCCGCTGAAGGTTCTGACAACTGCCGTTGACGGCGGCCGTTCATATTCATTCCATCTTTCGTCCGTAAATTAGCCGCTTTGGTAGTGCCAACAGGGGAAGTCTTGAGCGTGTTTCACTTTAGTGCGGGCCGGTGCCTGTTGTTGTTTGCTGCATGCATGGTCATGCCTTCCGTGCTCGGGCAGGATGGTGTTCCCCTGGGCGGCATCACCGGCGGCAAGTCTTTCGTCGTACCTGAGCTCAACGATACCGATATCAGCATCGACGGCCGCCTCGATGACAGCGTCTGGGAACGGGCGGCGGTCATCACCGATTTTCACCAGATGGCACCCTTCGAATATGCCGAGCCCAGCCAGCGCACCGAGGTGCGCGTGTTCTATTCCACCGATGCGCTCTACGTGGGCGCGCGCATGTACGAGGACGATCCCTCGCTGATCACCGCCAATGTCCTGCTGCAGGGCCAGGGCCTGCCCAATGACGATTCCTTCAATATCATGCTCGATCCCTACCTGGACCGGCGCAGCGGCTTCATCTTCGAGATCAATGCCAACGGTGTGCGTGTTGACGGCATCTACCAGAATGTCTCCGGCGTGGACAGGAACTGGGAGGGCATCTGGCAGGCCGGCTCCAATATCGACCCCGAGGGCTGGACCACCGAACTGCGTATTCCCTACCAGACCCTGTCTTTCGATCCGGCCAACACGGAGTGGGGTATCAATTTCCGCCGCACCATTCGCCGCAACCAGGAAGAAATCGGCTGGATTTCACGCAACCGCCTTATCAATCCCAGTATCGCCGGCAACGCCACCGGCCTGACCGGCATCCAGCAGGGCCTGGGCCTCGATGTAGTGCCATACATCGTCATGCGTCGCGAGCGAATTTTCGGCCCGAATGGTTATGAGGACGATGCGCTCGAGCCGCAGCTGGACATCTTCTACAAGATCACGCCCCAGCTGAACGCCGCGCTGACCCTGAACACGGATTTTTCCGCCACCGAAGTGGATTCGCGCCAGGTCAACCTGACCCGCTTCAACCTGTTCTTTCCCGAACAGCGCGATTTCTTCATTCGCGATGCCGACATCTTCCAGTTTGGCCGCATCGGTGTCGGTGCCAACTTCAACGAGGAAGGCAACGACGCCATGCCGAACTCGGCGCTGCAAAACGGTCGGCCCTTTTTCTCCCGCCGCATCGGACTCAGTCCCGGCGGTACGCCGGTGGATATCAATGCCGGCGGCAAGATCAGCGGCCGGGCAGGCGACTGGGACGTGGGCGCCCTGGTGGTCAACCAGGACGAGGATCCTGCTGCCGGTGTCGATGCTCAGACCGTGTTCGTGGGCAGGGCGGCGCTTAATATTTTCAGTGAATCACTGCTTGGCGTGATCGCCACCAGCGGCGATCCGCGCTCCAATATCGATAACAACCTGGTCGGTGCGGATTTTCGCTACCGGAATTCCAGGCTGCCCGGCAACAAGGTCGTAGAAGGGGAGGCCTGGTACCAGCAGACGGATACCCAGGGTATTAGCGGTGACGATGCCTCCTGGGGGCTGGGTATCAGTTCACCGAACACAGCGGGCTGGCGCGGTGGCTACAGGTACAAGCGCATCGAGGACAATTTCAAACCGGCGCTGGGCTTCGTCAACCAGGCCGGTATCGAGGATCACGCGGTGGATTTCGGCTATCGTAAATTCCTTGCACCGGGGGGCAGTGTGCGCTCCGTGTACGCCGGCTTCGATGCGTACCGCAACACCGACCTGGACAGTGGCGGGGTGATCTCCGAGATCAAGGATATTCGCGCCAACGCCAACAACAATTCAGGGGATGCCGTGGAAGTCAGCCTGATACGAACCCGTGAAGTGCTGAGCAGGCCTTTCACCATCTACCGAGCCTCAGACGGCAGAGGCAATATCGTCATCCCGGTCGGCGACTATGCCTTTACGCAGGGCTCCGCCGGCATCAGTTTTGCCGGGCGCCGGCGCCTGTCAGGTTCACTTCGCATGACCTGGGGCGATTATTTCGGAGGCAACAATTTCTCCCGCAGTGTCGGTGTGCGCTGGCAGCCCAGCAATCGCTACAACCTTGGGCTCAATTTCTCCGAAAACGAAATCCATCTGCCGGAAGGGCATTTCACCGTGCGGTTGATGAATTTCACCACACTGATCAATTTCACGCCGGAGCTGAGCTGGTCCAATCGCATCCAGTACGACAATGTGTCAGAAGGTATCGGCATCAACAGCCGGTTGCGCTGGATCCCGACTGCCGGGCAAGAGGGTTTCCTTGTCCTCAACTGGGGTATGCTGGACCCTGACAAGGATAATGATTTTTCATCCATAAACATGGATTTATCCCTCAAGTTCAATTACACCTTCCGGTTCTGAGACAGGACTTACCTTGCAGCTACTGCGCTCGCCAGCTTTTCGTTGCTTAAGTGCTCAGTCGGTCATGTACTTCGTGTACACTCCCTCCCTGTGCGCTTAAGCGTCTCAAGCTGGCTTCGCTCGTAACGCTGCCGGCGCGGGGCTTTGTTGGGCGGACTGTGTCCGCCAGGGGGGGGGCTGGTTCATGAAAATTTCTTTATTCAGATATTTGTTGTTTCCGCTGCTGTGTCTTCAAACTGCATTAGCTTGGGCACAGGGCGGTCTGGATTTTGAAGCAATAGAAATTCGTACCGTGCAGCTCGAGGATAATGTGCATGTCCTGATGGGTGGTCCGGCACAGGGTAATGTGCTGGTGCTGTCGGGACCGGATGGCATCCTCCTGGTGGATTCCATGTACGGGCCCATGCATGACAAGCTCGTGTCCGCCGTTCGCCAATTCAGCGATGCGCCCATCCGGTTTGTCGTCAATACCCACCTGCACGGGGACCATACCGGGGGCAACGATGCCATGAGGGCTATCGGTGCAACCATTATTTCCCAGGACAACATGCGCCCGAGAATGGCAGCCATTGGCGGCGGCAACCTGCCGGAGCTGACGTACAGCGACTCACTGACTCTGCACATGAATGGCGAAGAAGTGGAAATATTCTGGCCTGAGCCCGCCCATACCGACCACGATTCCATGATCTTTCTCAAGCGGGCCAACATCCTGCATATCGGCGACGTGCCATCCAACCTGCGTTATCCGAATATCGGCATTGATGACGGCGGCAGTGTGGATGGCATGACACAGGCGGCGCGACGCGTCCTGGAAATTGCGGATGCGGACACCCGGTTGATCGCGGGTCACCTCGGTCCGGAGGTGCCTTTCGAAGAGGTCCGGATGCAGCTCGACATGTTTGCCGAAGTCAGTGCTGCCATACAGGCCATGATCGACCGGGGCATGTCGCTGGAAGAGGTGCTTGCCGCCAGGCCAACAGCGGAATTCGATGCCGCCCGGGCGGCAGGGGCCATCACACCGGAACGCTTCACTACCCTGGTTTACACGGATTTATCCAGGCGTCGGTAAATCAGGAGGCGCCTACCAACAGGCGATCGCCGTCCCGGCGCAATGGAATGCTTTCCAGTGCCTCGCCGGCACAGGGACCGGCAACACACAGGCCGTCATGCTTGTCGAACTGCGCATTGTGGGTCATGCACACGAAGTAGCGGCCGTCCGGGGAGAACAGTTCGTCCGGCAAATGATTCAGCGGCACGTCGAAATGCGGGCAGGAATTCCTGAAGGCTTTGAAATTTCCCTGGTCGTTGTAGATGAACATGCGAAATGCAAACGGGGAGTCGCCGCCGAAACGGAATTCCAGCACCTGGCCGTTGGGAATGTCGTTCCAATCGCACAGGAAAGTGCCGTCAGCGGGGGCGAATCTTTGTTGAAACCAGGCGGTCATTTGCAGTCAACGGAAT
>JALRBG010000156.1 GCA_023257855.1 Pseudomonadales bacterium
CTCAACCGCATGGGGCAGAACCTGGAGCTGGCACGCTATCCCATCCACTGGCATCTCGTGGGTGACGGCGGCAATGGCCAGTACATCAAGAACGCCGCCATCCACGACACCTTCAACCGCTGCGTCACCGTACATGGCACCAATGACCTGCGCGTGGAGAATAACGTCACCTACAATACCGTGGGTCACTGTTTCTTTATGGAAGACGGCATCGAATCCGGCAACGAATTTATCAGCAACCTGGCAATCCAGACCAAGTGCCATCCCACCCTGGAATGCGTGTCAAACAACCTGGCCGCCAATGGAGAGATTGAAGGCAACCGCGGTGAACTCAGGCGCGTCAGCTTTTCCGGTGAGCATACCCTGCTGCCATCGGATAACACCGCCGCGTCTTACTGGATCACCAACCCGGACAACAGCTACATCGACAACGTGGCCGCCGGTTCCGATTCCACCGGCTTCTGGTTTTCCATACCGATACACCCGAATGGCGCATTCCTGGGCTCGGACGACAGCCTCAACACCTGGCCGCGCCGCACCCCGCTGCGCGCCTTCAGGGGCAACGTGGCCCATTCCAATTTCGACGGCTTCATGATCGACCGGCACATCGACGAGGACAACACCTTCGGCCTGGCCTCCTGGCCGTTGCAGCCGCTGACAGATCCTACCGACCTGGAGAGCGAAGTGCTGGAGTCGCACTTCGAGAACCTGACCAGCTACAAGAACCGCAATGGGGGTCTGTGGGGCCGGGGCGACATGTACGTCTACAGCAACCTGACACTCGCGGACAACGCCATCGGCATGACGCAGGCCGCGGGCGACATCGGCAGCCTGCCGTTCAGTTCACGGCTGGTCGATGGGTTGGTCGTGGGCGAGACCGACAACATCGGCAACCCATCGACACCTGAGGAAATCGCTTATGGCCGCAGCCTGCCGAAGCCGGCCATTCCGGATTTCCCCATTCGCGGCTATGAATACTACGATTACCGCGATGACGTGATAAACACGACCTTCGTGAATTTCCAGGACAACAACCAGCGCAAAACCGGCGCGCTGTCCTTCCTGCTGTTCACCAGCGCGGGGCTCAGTACCAACAGCAGCATCCAGGGGGCGGAATTCGTCAACGCCAAGCCGGTCTATTTCCCGACGTACGATACCCGCTTCGATAATGACAACCGCGGCGGTAACGCCTACCGCACACTGTCGTTCCATGACGTGGACGGCTCGGTGAGCGGCATCCCCGATTCTCAAGTTCTGCTCCACGATGGTGAGAATGACAGCGTCGCCACCGACGACACCTGTGAAGTCCATCCTGACTGGAACGCCGCTGTGTGCACGGGTGACATCGGCCGCCTGAATCTGTCGGATGCCAGGGGAGAATTTCCAAAGGCTGTTAATCTCGAATCGCGCACTGCGCGCTTCGCCCTGATCTCTTCGCTTAATCCGAATGCGCAAAACGATCCCCTCGTTCAGTCGCAACGTGCCGCGCTGTTCTCCCGTCGTGCGCCGCAGGCGCCCATCGCGCTGGTTCGCAACGGCAAGGAATTCAAGATCTCCGGCGACCAGAGCACGGTGAAGGCCGGCACCGAGATTCAGGTGCAAACCGAAAGGGACGAAGTCACGCTCAGCCTGGCCGAAATGGATGCGGGCTCATGGGTGATGTTTGAACTGCCGGGTTTTGCCAATGCCGCCAATGGGGCGCAGCAGCGCAGCATGAACGCTTTGCTCCAGGCGCAAGAGACCTCCTGGTACAAGGACGGAGAATCCGTGTGGGTCAAGCTAGTAGCCGATGCTCCGGTCATGGAGGTCATTCGTCCAACGGATCTGCAGGCCAGCATCACGGTCAGCCGCTAGGCGGGATACAAACTAATCAAAGGGGTCAGAGTAATTTGATTTTCAAGTTACTCTGACCCCTTTGATTCTGCCCCTATCTTCCCCGGGAAAAGTCCTGTACAAAGGCGCCATGAAAATTCCGGCTCGCCTCCAACCCCTGATCGAAGAAGGGCTCATTGACGACGTCATCAGCAGGCTGATGAGCGGCAAGGAGGCGGATGTGTTTGTCGTCCGCCGCAATGACGAGATTCTCTGCGCCAAAGTTTACAAGGCTGCAGAAAAACGCAGCTTCAAGCAGGCCGTGCTGTACAGGGAAGGCCGCAAGACGCGTAACAGTCGTCGGGCGCGGGCGATGGACAAGGGCTCGAAGTACGGCCGTGACCAGCAGGAACAGGTCTGGCATACCGCGGAACTGGATGCGCTTACCCGGCTGGCCGATGCCGGGGTGCGGGTTCCCCGACCTTTCGCCTGTATCGACGGAGTCCTGTTGATGGAACTGGTCACGGACAGCGAAGGCGACGTGGCGCCCCGCCTCAGCGAGGTGTTTATGTCAGCCGAAGAGGCGCTGGCGGGGCATGCCGAGGTTATCCGCTATGTCGTGCGCATGCTGTGTGCCGGGCTGGTGCATGGTGATTTGTCGGAATTCAACATCCTGGTGGATGCCAACGGCCCGGTCATCATCGACCTGCCCCAGGCGGTGGATGCGGCGGCCAATAACAACGCCCGTTTCATGCTGGAG
This sequence comes from Pseudomonadales bacterium, assembly GCA_023257855.1. Classification (GTDB taxonomy): domain Bacteria; phylum Pseudomonadota; class Gammaproteobacteria; order Pseudomonadales; family Pseudohongiellaceae; genus Eutrophocola. The sequence goes on from JALRBG010000156.1 coordinate 2,573, forward strand.
CGGGATGTGAACAAGATAAGAAGTTACTACGGCCAGTTTGCACCGGAGCTGTTAAGCACGCGCTACGCCAGCGAAATCTGGCAACTCTTCGAAGACGGCGACCTGCATCCGGAGATCGTGTTAACGGGGACCTTTGCTGACAGCACCCAGGTAGCCGATGTGGATGGCGTGCTGCAGGAAATCGATGCTGCCATTGCCGAGGAAGAAGCCCGCAAGGAACGCCTGAAAGACGCGGAAACGCATGCTTAAAACCCGATTACCCTGACCCTTTTATTTGGCCCCCTGCGATCAATTTGCAGGCGGTGGCCAGATGACATTGCCGTCGGCATCCAGCAAACCCATTTCCGCCAGCCTGGCGGTCGCCTCTTCACCGGCGCGGGCGGGGGATGAGCCATTCAGGTTGGCTGATGGTTGGATGCCCATGGCTTCGAAGGTGCCGTTGGCGATATCGATCATGTCGGTATAGCGCAGGTTGGACTTCAGCGGGCCGTCGTTGACCTGGATGGCGCGCGGCCAGAATACCGGCTGGTTGCGCAGGCCAAGCCAGCCGATGATCCTGATGGTGTCACCCACGTTGAACTCTTCCTTGGAAAATCCGTAGGCTTCCTGCACGCCGGTGGGATGGCTGAGCAGGCGCCACTTGGACCCGGGTTCCAGGTCGCCGCCGGTGATCTCCACGTCCATGGTGATGTGCGGGTTGCCCCACTTGATACCCACGATGGTGCCTTCGAAGGTTTTCGTGTTGGAGCCGAACTCGCCGAACTGGGCGGTCGAGCTGTGGTGGGCAAACAGCGTGCTGGTGCACAGCAATGCCGTTGTGATGAAAGAAGCAAGCAAGAGGAATGGTTTCATGATGATCTCCTGTTGGGCCTATTCCCAGACAACGCAGCGGGCGTTGCAATAAAGTTCGGACTGGGTGCCTTCGCCGGTGGTGGCATTGACCTGCCAGTAGCCGGTGAAGTCATCCGCGGTGATGGTACAGGCGTTGTGGTCGTTAGCGCTTTGGATGCCGCGAATCTCCACATGGGTGAGGAAGCAGGCGGAATTGGTAATGGGTGCCAGTATCTTCTGCTCCGACTGTGCCGTACCGGAATTGAGGCGGATCCATGCCGCCGCCTCGGGCTCGGGGCTGATGCTCAGGTCTACTACATCCAGCTGCGCCAGGATCTGGTCGTAATCGATTTGCGGCGACGCTACTTCCACCACCGGCGCGCTGTCATTCATATTGCCATTGCCGCCCATGAACCAGGTGGTGAGCACGCTGGCAACGATGGCGACTAGGGCGCTGGTTATTACTGCTTTCATGGTTAACTCCGTATGGTCAGTGGGCAGCTCCTGCCCTGTGGTTATTCATTGAATCCGGCCTCGATCCACAGCTGCGCCGACTCCTGCGTGCACGGGGTCTGCACGAGGGGGCGGTCAGCAACCTTTACCCAGCGGTGGGTGAAGGTTACCGGTTCGCTGAGGTATTCCGGGTCGGTGAGGGTAATGGTGAGCAGCATGCCCAACCCGTCATCGGTGAGGGTGAAGCGTTCCAGCAGGTGCTTTTGATCGCTGGAATCGATGCCGGTGTGGCCGCCCCAGGTGTCGGCGCTGAAGTTGGTGGTTTCCACCACCAGGTCGCCGTCTTCAAACCAGCCCACCGAGTGGCCGAACTTTGACGGTGCTCCCTGCGGGCCGGAACGATCCAGGTGGATCACGCGCTCGCCGTCCTGCAGGTCGCGGCCGATCACCAGGGTGTCGGCATCCACACGTGTAACCTGGTGGGAGTAGGGCAGGGTCATGGATTTGGGCGGGCCGGGGTCGCCGCAGGCAATCACGGGATTCTGGTCTTCACTGAAATTGTCCACCAAGGCCTGGCCTTTGGCATTGAGCGGCCAGCCAGTGGGCGGCGCGTAGGTAGGCTGGTTCGGCGCCCGGTCCCACAGGCCGGTGAAATCCGTGGACGGCACGACCGGGGCTGCGGCCTGGGCATCGGTGCCCACCCTGACGCCGTCTTTTTCAATCCAGCTCAGCGAGCTGTAGGCGCGCGCCTTGTCGCGGTGATGGGCGCCTTCCCAGGTGACGACATCGCCGGGTTGGAAGGTATCCCTGCTCCAGCCGATTTCGCTCATGGCTGCCGGGTGGTTCATCTCGATGCTGTATTCCACCAGCTTGCCGTCCAGGTTCGGCGCTTCCACCTTGAGGAACACGTGGGGCATGCTCCAGCTGTAGCGGGTGACGGTGCCGCGCAGCACGCGCACGTCGCTGCGATCGATGAAGGTATGCGAATGATGGGCCACGGCAGGCAGGCTGCATGGCATGGCCAGGAAAACGGTAGTTGCGATGGCGGCAGGTATTCTCATCATGCTGTCACTCCCCCGGTGAACAGAACGCCCCGGATGGCGGCATCCGGGCAGGAACAACTTACTGGTGATGATAGCGAAAAAACCGGGTAAATGCGCCAGTGGGGTGGCGGATTGTCAACAGCAGCAGGGCGGCTGCAGCGGTGTGAATTGTGTCCTTTGCATCCGCTGAATCTGTGGTACCCTGCGCAACTTTTACGTCTTCCGGGAAGTTTGCATGCGTCTCACCATCACCGTCGCCATCCTCACCCTGCTGCTGGCCTCTGTCACCTCACAGGCAGCAGAACCCGTACTGCAGTTCACGCCCACCACACCGACCACTGTGAATCTGTCGGCCAGTGAGCAAATTACCATAGAATACCGGGTGACCAACCAGTCCCGCAGAACTTTTCGCGTGGGTCTCACGCCGATGCCCGGCATCACGCAACTGTTCGGGCCGGCCATAGAATGTCGGCAGGACCAGGCACTGGGCTATCTCCAATCCTGCCTGCTGACACTGGAAGTGGACGGCAGCAAAATCCGCGAATCCATCCAGGGTGGGCCGATCGTGTGTAACGGCGGTAGCAGAAACCAGTGTTACCAGCCGGCGGCGCAATTCGCCATGCAGGTGAACCTGGTAACAGACTGAGTCCTTCGCGCCGGGTTCATTACAGAACGACCTGCCACTCAATGAGCTGAACATCGTGCAGGCGGCCTGGGACCGCCCTGTCGGGGGTTTTTTGCCGAAAAATCATGCTATCCTCTGTGGCCCGCTTTGGTGGGTTAATTAACGAATTATCAGGGGGACATCTGATTCCATGCGCACATCCATTCGCTTGTTTTTTCTGTCATTTCTCGTATTAACCGGAGTTGCTGCCCAGGCGCAGGCCCAGCGCTGGTCCGACCCGGCCACCTGGCCCAACAACCGGGTTCCGGCTGCCGGTGACAAGGTCACGATAGGCAGTGACCAGGAAGTGCTGCTGGACGTCAGTCCGCCGGCCCTGGACGGGCTCACCATCAACGGCAAACTCACCTTTGCTGACGAGTCTGACCTGGCGCTCACCACCGAGTGGATCATGGTATTTGGCGAACTGCAGATCGGCACCGAAGCCAACCCCTTCCAGCACAAGGCCAGCATCACCCTGACCGATAACAACGAAGGCGAGCAGCTGATGGGCATGGGCGACCGCGGCATCATGCTGTCGGGCGGCACCCTGAACCTGCACGGCAATCGCACCAACGCCTGGACCAGGCTGGCCAGCACAGCCGAGGCCGGCGCCACCACCATCGAGGTGCTGGATGCCAGCCAGTGGATGGCCGGTGACGAGATCGTCCTCGCTTCAACCGATTTCGATCCGCGCCAGGCCGAGCGGCGCACCATCGCCGCCGTCAGCGGCAACACCATTACGCTGACCGAGCCCCTGGCGTACATGCACTTCGGCAAGATCACCTACGGCGTGGATGAGCGCGGCGAAGTGGGCCTCCTGACCCGCAACATCAGGATCCAGGCCTCGGAAGATGCGGCCGAGTCGCGCTTCGGCGGCCACATCATGGCCATGGTCACCAGCAAGATGTATATCGAGGGCATCGAGCTCAACCGCATGGGCCAGCACCT
>JALRBG010000102.1 GCA_023257855.1 Pseudomonadales bacterium
GAGGAAATATTTGCCCTGCATCGACTGGCTGCGCACCTATGATGCCAGGACGCTGAGTGACGACCTGGTGGCCGCGGTTATCGTCACCATCATGCTGGTGCCCCAGTCACTGGCGTATGCTCTACTGGTGGGCGTGCCCGCAGAGGTGGGGCTGTACGCCAGCATGCTGCCGCTGGTGCTGTATACCGTGTTCGGCAGCAGCCGCACACTGGCGGTAGGGCCGGTTGCCGTGGCCTCGTTGATGACCGCATCATCGATCGGCAGCCTGGGGCTGGCAACGCAGGCCGAATACCTGCAGGCCGCCATGCTCCTTGCCATGCTGTCAGGCCTGTTCCTGCTGATTCTCGGCATCCTGCGTTTCGGGTTCATGGCCAACTTCCTCTCGCATCCCGTGGTTTCCGGTTTCATCACGGCGTCAGGCATCATCATCGCGCTCGGGCAGGTGCGCCACATCCTCGGTATCAATGCCGGTGGCGACAATATCCCCAAACTGTTCTCGACGCTGATCGACAATGTGGGCGATATACACGGGGCGACCCTGGCTGTCGGGCTTTTCGCCCTGGCTTATCTCGTTGCCTCGCGCATATGGCTGAAAGCGGGGCTCGCCGCGCTCGGTGTCCCGGCCTTTGCCGCCGGTCTCGTCACCAAGGCGGCGCCTGTCATTGCTGTCATCATTACCATCGTCTGGGCGGGCATGGCCGGCCTCGGCGACCAGGGCGTGGCGCTGGTGGGAATGATCCCATCCGGGCTGCCGTCACTGGTGATGCCTGCATGGGACTTGGACATGATGCGGGAGCTTATCGTGCCTGCCATTCTCATTTCGGTGATTGGTTATGTGGAGTCGGTTTCCGTGGGCAAGACCCTGGCTTCAAAACGGCGCCAGAAAATCAGCCAGAACCAGGAGCTGATCGGCCTGGGCGCGGCGAACATTGCATCCGCGGTATCAGGGGGGTTCCCCGTAACCGGGGGCTTCTCACGGTCGGTGGTGAATTTCGATGCCGGGGCGCAGACGCCAGCCGCAGGATTTTTCACCGCTATTGGCATCGCCATCGCCACGATGACGCTGACCGGTTACCTGGCACTGCTGCCCAAGGCGACGCTGGCAGCCACCATCATCATCGCCGTACTGGGACTGGTGGATTTTTCCATCCTGAAAAAAACCTGGATTTACTCGCGGCATGACTTCATCGCGGTGGCCGCGACGATTGGCGTAACCCTGCTGGCTGGTGTCGAAATCGGTGTCTCGACCGGCGTGCTGGCTTCACTGGTGCTGCACCTGTACAAGACCTCGCGGCCGCACATAGCCGAGGTCGGCGAGATCAGGGGCACCAAGCATTTTCGTAACGTCAAACGCCACCAGGTGGAAACCAGCCCGGACATACTGCAGCTGCGCATCGATGAAAGCCTGTACTTCGCCAACGCGTCGTACATCGAGGAAGAGATCTTCCGCAATCTCGGCGAACGCAAGCAGCTGCGCCATGTCATCCTCATGTGCACCGCCGTCAACGAGATCGACATCAGTGCACTCGAGGTACTGGAATCAATCAACGAAATCCTGGCGGAGCAGGGCATCGGTTTTCACCTGTCGGAAGTGAAGGGCCCCGTGATGGATCATCTCGAAGGCACTCACTTCCTGAAAAAACTGAACGGCCAAGTGTTCCTCTCACACTACCAGGCTGTGCAGACCCTGCTGCTGGAAGATACACTGTTGTCACTGTAGTTGTGACTGTAGTTGGTGCGAAGAATCGTGCATTGACAGGTCATACTAATGCCTGTAATTTTATAGCCAATTCAACTGGGAAAATAAAGGAGGTGATCCAATGTCTAGTGATATGTGTAGGGTTTCAGCGGAGATTGGTGGAAGTGTTCAGCTCGGTAGTAACGGCCGGAGGATAACATAACACCTTCCAAGAGAAATCTTGATTGAGTTCCGTTGGAATCAAGCAATCACGAAAGGGAGCCCCGGGGCTCCCTTTTTTGTTGCCTCAGGTCCCGCGAAATCACTTGAAAGAACCTGCCTTGACAGCGCAATCCCCCCGTCTGATCATTGGCCGACAATAAAAAAGCAAACCGTTGGGGAAAAATGAAAAGAATTGCCGTCCTGGCCCTGCTGTTTAGCCTGCTCACGTCCGTGGTTGTTCAGGCACAACCCATCAAGGTGGGCCTGATCGTACCCCTGTCCGGACCCTGGGCGCGCCAGGGCCAAGTCATGCGCGCTGCCGCGGAGCTGGCAGTGGAGCAGATCAATGCCGCGGGCGGGATTCATGCCCACGGCAACCGGCCGCTGGAACTGGTGGTCTTCGACACCGGCGATTCGGTGGAGCGGGCCAAGAATGCCGCCCAGCGCATGGTGGCCGAGGAGCCTGACCTTGTCGGCGCCACCGGCGCTTACCTGTCTTCTTTCACGCTTGCGGTTACCGAGGTGACCGAACGCGCACAGGTGCCGCTGCTCACCCTGAGTTATTCTGACCTGCTGACCTCACGCGGCTTTAACTACATCTTCCAGACTTCGGCGACCGGTGCCTACCAGAGCGAAAATGCCTTGCCGCTGCTGCTGGATATCGCCGAACAGGCATCCGGTACCCGGCCAAAAACTATCGGCATCGTCATGGACAATACGGCGGCATCCGTCGCCTTCGTCGAGCCCATCGTCAACGGCAACGCCCTGGCGCAGAACAATCTCGAGCTGGTGGTGAACGAAGTGTTCACGCCACCGCTTGCCAACGCCACGCCGCTGATCCAGCGCGTGCGTTCGCGCCGGCCGGACCTTCTGTTCCTGCTGCCCACCGCCATTTCCGATACCAAGCTGCTGCTGGAAAAGATGAACGAGTTCGGACTTGGCCGCGGTCGCATTCCCACGATCTCGAACGGCGCCGCGATGGGCTCGCCCGACCTGGCCGCCAACATGCCGGCGGCCTTGCTCGAAGGGGTGATGTCCATCGTCGCCAACTGGAGCACGAAGGGACAGGAGCAGATGGTCGCCGACTACATGGCGTTTTCCGGCGAACCGTGGATGACCCAGAACCCGCTCTGCGCCTTCGGCCACATCTGGCTGCTGAAGGAGGCGCTGGAGCTTGCGCCGACCGTCGACAGCGTCGCCGTCAACAATGCCCTGCACACGATGGACATCACCACGGGGGCGTCGGATTACTTCGCCGGCGGCCGCGTGCGTTTCGATGCAACTGGCAAGCGCATTGATGCCGGCATCTTGGTCATCCAGTGGCAGAACGGCAAGGCTGTGACTGTCTATCCCGATGATGCAGCCATGGTGCCGCTGGTCTGGCCGACCCGCTAGGCGTTCAACCGGCGAACCAGCCGCCGTCCACGCTCTCGCATGCCCCAGTGACGAAACCGGAGGCATCGGACGCCAGGTACAGCGCCACGGTTGCCACTTCCTCGGGTTCACCCATGCGTCCCATCGGCTGGCTCGCGTCCATGGCGGCGCGAATGGCATCCGGGTCGGGATATTCGTTGATGCGCGCCAGCATGAACGGCGTGGCAATGCGGCCGGGGCAGATGCAGTTGACGCGGATCTTGTCCTTCGCGTGATCC
>JALRBG010000134.1 GCA_023257855.1 Pseudomonadales bacterium
GGTATCACCTTCTTCCTCGACCACCGGCAGGGTGAGCAGGCCGTTGCGAAAAACGGGCGCGTCAGCCAGGACTGCCTGGCATATTACGGCAGCGGAGAGGATGAATAATGTCCTGTGCAAGATTTTCATGGCCCCGTTCCCTCGTGTTGTTTGAGAGAAAGCTTAAGGGCAGGAAACTGAATAGCGGGTTAACCTAGCACAGGGACCCGGCGCCCATTCATGCGGGATTCATGTTGAGCGCGCTTACAGGAAGTTGTTGGGCCAGATCATGGTGCGCCACATGTGCGCGGTGGGGGAGTCGTCGTAACCGAGGCCCGCTTCCGGCTGGCGGAAATTCCTGGCGATGAGATCGTCAAAATCCTCGATGGCTACCGGCTTGTCCAGATCATCGAAGAAATAGATGTCATAAATGGTGACCAGGCGCGAGGTCATGTACCACTCGTGCTGCATGGCGTATTCGGCGTCTTTTTTGATGTATGCGGGCGGCTCGTAATCGGCGCCGAACAATTCCCGGTACAGCTCGGGGTACTCGTAACCTACGGCTGGGTCCGGCGTGTAGCGCAGCGCCTGGTGATACTTCACCGCCCAGGCCACCTCCGCGTCCACATAGGGGGCGATGAGTTGGGCTGCCCAGTAGCCATGGTCCGTGCGAATCAGGCAGGCATTGGTAATATCGTGCAGCAAACAGGCAAGGACCACCTTGTCCTCGCGGCCGTCATCCATGGCGCGGCGGGCGGATTCGAGCAGGTGCTTGCGCGTGGACGGGTTCATGCGCAGGTTGAAAAAATCCTGCAGCCTGGGTTTGTCCGGCATGCGCGGCAGGGCAGGGTTGTCACCCATCATCAGCACGTGTTTTTCATCCACCTTCGCCATTATCTCGGCGCGGTAATCCGGCAGGTCGGTACCCACCGTGCCGACGGGCTGCGGCACGATCAGGCGTTCACGGCCGGCCTGGGGCCAGGTTTTGTTGTCGTTCATGGGTTTCCTCGGAACTGCAGGCAGTTCCCGAATTAAACAGGTTGTGATGTCCGCAGGCAAGGCGGCATGACATTGCTTTTCCCTGCCGCCGGCGTTAACTTCGCTGGAAAACCGGCAAGAACCGGGTAACAGATTAAGGACGGAGAACCTGAAATGAAAATCATGAAATTCCTGCTACCGGCATTACTCGCCACAGGCTTGTTGAATACAGTACTTGCCGAGGACATGCTCCCGATCAGCGCCGCCGACGTGGCCAACGATTATCCCGGCGCCCTCCTGACCCCGGACCCGAATACCGAGTACAAAGTGGTCTTCGATTTCGCCATGGCCGATGACAACCTGGACGATCCGTATCCCATGCTGCCGCTGGTCGCCCGTTACGTAAACACCCTTGCGAAACTGGGTGTACCGGAAAAGAACCGCAAGATCGCCATCGTCATGCACCAGGGTTCCGGTCTCATCGGCCTGAAAAATGCCGAATTCAAGGCCCGGCACAATGGCAAGGACAATCCCAACATCGAACTGATCAGGCAGCTGCATGCGGCGGGCGTTGAATTCCATTTGTGCGGACAGGGCGTCCTGGCCAGGGAGGTCGATGAAGCCGACCTGCTGGATGAGATCCAGGTGGATTTCTGGGCCCTGACCACGTTGATCGAACTCGGTCGCCAGGGCTATGTCATCCTCGGTGGTTGAATCGCCGGAGTCATACCTGATGCTGTCAGTCTGCAAACGCGTTATTGCCGTCCCGCTGAGCCTTCTGCTGGCCGCGTGCGGGCAGCAGGACGGGGTGGTCGTCTCTTTCAACTGGGATGTCCGCCCCGTCATATCGGACAACTGTTTTGCCTGCCATGGTCCGGATGCGGAGGGCGGCCAGAAGGCCGGCCTGCGGCTCGACCTGTTTGCCACCGCCACGGCGGAGCTGCCTGAATCCCCCGGTCGCTTTGCGATTGTTCCCGGCGATCCGTCTGCCAGTGAGCTGATCCGCCGCATCACCTCAACCGATCCCGACGTGGTCATGCCGCCGCCAGACACCAACAAGACCCTGTCGGCCGAAGAGAAGCGCATGCTCACTGACTGGATTGCCCAGGGCGCGGCCTACGAACGCCACTGGGCGTATGTCCCGGTTACCCGACCTGCCGTACCGGCTGCTGCAGGCAGCACTTTGATCAACAACAGTGCCATCGATGCCTACATCGGCGAGCGCCTGGCGCTCGCGGGATTGTCGCCGTCACCGGAAGCCGACCGGGCGACCCTGATCAACCGGGTGACTCTTGACCTGACCGGTCTGCCGCCCATGCTCGATGCAGTGGATGCCTTCGTGGCCAATGCTGATGCCGGTGCTTATGAACAGCTGGTGGACCAGCTGCTGGGCTCCATCGAACATGCCGAACACATGACTGCCCAGTGGCTGGACATTGCCCGCTGGTCGGATACCGACGGCTACCTCGAAGACGCCGGCGATCGCCTGCTGCACCCCTGGCGCGACTGGGTGATCTCCGCGTACCAGGACAACATGCCGTACGACGAATTCCTGACCTGGCAGATTGCCGGGGACCTGCTGCCCAATGCGACAAAAGAACAGCGCCTGGCGACGGCATTCCTGCGCCTCGGCCAGCGCAGTTCCGAAAACGGCATCATCGAGGAGGAATACAACAACGAGTACGCCATCGATCGTGTCGAAACCCTGGGCGTGGGCATGCTGGGACATACCGTGGGCTGCGCCCGCTGCCATGACCACAAGTACGACCCGATCTCCATCAGGGACTTCTACAGTTTCGCCGCCTTCTTCAGCGACACGTTCGAGCCGGGCTTCTATACACCCGGCGGCACCTTGCCGGCACCCGGGTTCCTGGGCGTGGAGTCCGGCGCCACCCTGATCCTGCCGGATGCCGAAGCGGAGGCGCGGCTAGCGGAGCTGGAAGTGCAGGTTGCTTCATTGCAACAGGCGTATGACAGCGTCACCGGCGAAACACGTTCGGTGCTTTCAGGAACGGAAGTCCCTGCGAATGCACTGGCAAC
>JALRBG010000143.1 GCA_023257855.1 Pseudomonadales bacterium
TCGACGATATCCTGGACAGCATGTTGAACGATCTGGCTGCACCGGCAGCGGCGGCATAATGAGGCAATTGAAGTCGGCATAGGGCGAAGCCCGTTTGCCGACAGGAACAAATAACAAATTATCGCGATAAACGAGAACCCATGAGTTCAGCACAATCCACAAGAAACACTCCGCAGACCCGCCTGCTGGATCCCGGCGTGCTGGCCAGCATGTCCAACCTGGAACTGGTGGCCAAGGCAGTGGTGGAGGGTTTCGTTATCGGCCTGCACCGCTCGCCGAAGTTCGGCTTCAGCCAGGAATTCGTCGAGTACCGCCAGTACGCGGAAGGCGATGACCCGCGCTACATCGACTGGAACGTGTACTCGCGCACCGACCGTACCGTCATCAAGCGTTTTCTTGGCGAGACCAACAGCCACCTTATGCTGTTGCTCGACACCAGTGCTTCCATGGGCTTCGGCTCCAGCAGCACCACCAAACTGCAGTACGGCAAGTACCTTGGCGCCAGCCTCGCCTATCTCGCCGCGCGCCAGCACGACGCGGTTGGCGTGATGCTGTTCGACGACGAGATCAAGGAATACCGCCCACCGGCCAGCAAACCCGGCTCCATGCAGGGCGTCATCCACATTCTCGATGCCGCCGAAGCCACGCTGGGTACCGATATCAACAAACCCATGAAACGCTTTCGCGAACACGTGAAGCGTCGCGGCCTCGTCGCTGTCATTTCCGATTTCTACTGCGACGCCGAGGAGCTGCTGGAAAATGTCCGCCCGCTGGCCATGCACGGCCAGGACGTAATCATGTTCCACCTGCTCGACAAGGACGAGCTCGACCCGGACATCAAGCAGTCCACGCTGTACGAAGACATGGAAACGGGTGATGCCATCGAGGTAGAACCGACCTACATGGCCAGGGCCTACCGGGAAAAGATTCGCAAGCACATCCGCACCATCGAGGAGGCCGCAAACGGTATTCGTGCCGATCACGTGCTGCTCAACACCGCCGAGCCCCTGGACCGCGGCTTGCACAATTACCTGACGTTCAGGGAAAAGAGAGGCTAAGCGATGGCATTGATCGGCCCCCTGTTTCTTCTCGGTCTCCTCGGCATCGGCCTGCCGATCTGGCTGCATCGCCTGGAAACCCAGGTCACCGAGCGCTCGCCCTTCGCCACCACGCGCTTCCTGGAACCGGCCAAGAAACGCATCCACGTGCACAAGAAACTGAAGTACCTGCTGCTGATGGCATTGCGCATCGCCTTCTTCGTTATCCTGGCCCTGCTGTTCGCGCGGCCGGTGTTCTTCGCCGCGCCGCAAGCGGCGATTACCGAGGACACCACCCACCACGTGATCGTCGTCGACACCTCGTTCTCCATGTCGGCGGATGGCAGCTACGACACCGCACTGGATGAAGCACGCGGCATCATCAACGGCATGGGTGACGACGATGTCGCCAGTCTTTACTCGGCGTCCTCCGGCGTCTCCAGCATCGTGCCGGTAACCGCCGACGCCGCCATTCTCACCGAGGCACTGAACGGCCTGGCGCCCGGCAACGGCAAGCTGGACCTTGGCGTGATGGTGACCTCGCTCAATGCGCTCATCGAGCAAAGCCAGGCCAACTTCATCCTGCATGTGATCAGCGACTTCCAGCAGAGCGGCCAGGCCGTGCGCTTTGCCGATATGATTCCCGACGTCATCAACGGCCGCCCGGTGACGCTTGAAGTGGTACGCGTACAGACGCAGAACACCCCTAACTTTGCCGTCGATTCCGTTCTTGTCACCAACCGCACCACCGTCGAAGCCGGCATTCGCGGCTATGCCAGTGACAACAGCGAGCGCACCGTCACGTTGCTCGTCAACGACGCAGTGCAGCAGGAGCAGGCCATTATGGCCAACGGCACGGGCATTGCCTTTGCCGTGTTCAATGACGTCGCCTTCGCCGAAGGCGACAACCGCATCGATATCCGCATCAGTCCCGTTGATGCCCTCGCCGGCGACGACGAGCGGCATGCCGTGTTCGACAACTCGCCACCTGCGCCGGTACTGCTGCTGACCGCCGACCCCGAATCCCGCGGCGTCACCTACATCAGCGCCGCCCTGGAAACCGCGCCGCGCGGCTACGAAGTCATCACCCAGAACATTGCCGACCTCGACGCCCGCATTCTCCAGCGCTATCCCTGGATAGTCATCGAGGACATGGGTGCCGTGAACGCCAGCCTGGCAGCCGCGATCACCGAGTATGTGAGCGGCGGCGGCGCGGTACTTGCCGGTGCCAGTGAAAGCCTGCTTGGCCAGTCCATAATTCCCGTCCTGGATCTCGGCATCAACAGCACGGCCCTGCGCCGTGAAAGCCGCAGCCCCATCACCATGATCGACAATAGCCATCCGGCCCTGCGCGAAAGCGCCGGCTGGGGCACGGTGAACATGCAGACCCTGCCGGTTGCCGCTTCCGGGGATGATCGCCTGCTGATCGCCCAGGCGGGCGACCGTCCCGTGCTGATCGAGCGTGCCATCGGCCGCGGCCGCTTCATGCTGCTGACGACCGCACTGGACAACACGCTGACCGACCTGCCGGTGAAACCGGTGTTCGTCACATTCATGGCCGAGGCCGCACGCTACTTGTCCAACGAAAACCTGCTGATCCGTGAACAGGTGGCCGAAAGCTTCCTGCAGCTGTCCCGCTCCGGCGGCGCCTCGGGCCAGGTCTACGATCCCGACGGCGAGAGCCTGCTGTCTCTGTCCGATACCACGCGGGCGCAGGACATCGCCCTGAATAAAACCGGCTTTTACCGGGTCATTACTCCTGGCGGCGACGTGCTGGTGGCCGTGAACCCCGACCGCCGGGAATCCGACCTCACGGTCATGGATGCCCAGGTACTGCAAAACTGGCAGAATGTGGTGGCAGGCAAGGCCGGCGCAGGCGATGCAGCCCTGGCAGCCGGGCAGGAAACTGCGGTGGAGAACACGGAAGAACGGGAAATCTGGCGCTTTTTCCTGATTTTGCTTGTTATCATAGTTCTCGCTGAGTCATACCTGGGCAACCAGCATCTGCGGGTGAAAACCGGCACACTGTAGTCAAAGCAAGCAAACGCAACGAGCTTACTCTTTATGGAAAAGCAGACATCGAACCGCCTTGACCAGTATTTGGAAGCCTTCGGGCAACGACTGAAAAAACTCACCCTGCTCCAGGGCATCGCCGCTACCGCGGTTGTGCTGCTGGTCGTGGCCGTCATCGGCGCCTGGTTCTCCACCGAGAGCGGCTTCTCGTCCGACACCGTGGCGGTGTTCCGCATCTTCCTCGTGCTGGCCCTGGCCGCGGTGATCATCACCCGAATTATCAGCCCCCTGCGTGATATCGACGGCAATCTCAGCCACCAGGTGGAAGCGCGCACCCCGGATTTCGGCGGGCGTATCGAAACCTACGCGCAGATGAAGGAAACCAACAACCCGTTCCGTGACCTCCTGGCCGAGGACACCATGCGTGTCGGCGACAGCCACCCGGTGGAGGAAGAAATCAGCCAGCGCGACTTCAGCATCGCCGGCGCCGTCGGCGGCCTTGCCACCGCCATCCTGCTGGTGCTGCTTGTCGCCGGTCCCGGCATGATTAACTACAGCCTGCGCAACCTGCTGGCTGGCTGGGCCTTCGATGACCTGCTGCCGCCGCAGTCTCTCGACATCACTCCGGGCAACCAGAGCGTACGCCGTGGCGCCAACCTGCGCATCATGGCCATGCCGGAAGGCTTCAATGCCGACGAGGCGATCATCCACGTTCGCGAAGCGGGCGGCGACTGGCAGGACGTGGAGATGGTGCAGAGCCCTGCGGGTTTCGAGTTCACCTTCTTCGCCATGCAGAAAAACATGAGCTACTACGTCAGCACCACCGGCCTGCGCAGCCCGCAGTACGAAATCACCGTGGTGGACGTGCCCGGCATCGAGCGCCTGGAACTCACCTACCACTACCCCGAATGGACGGAGCGCGACCCGGAAATCTTTACCCTGGGTGACGTGCGCACCCTGCCCGACACCCGCATCGAGGTGAAGGTCACCACCACCGCGCCGCTTACGGCGGGCGAACTGGTGCTGAACGACAACGGCCAGGCCATGATCATCAATGGCGCCGATGCCACGTCGGAATTCACCGTTACCGAGGAAGGTGAGTACTACATCGCCGCCATCGTCGGCGGCGAACGCGTGCGCCTGTCCGATGATTACTTCATCCGCCTGGCCGAAGACGACAAGCCGGTGATCAGCTTCATTCGCCCGGGCGGCGACTGGAATGCCAGCAATATCGAGGAAGTCACCGCGCGCATCGAAGCCAGCGACGACTTCAACCTGGAGCGGCTGACCCTGAAGTATTCCGTCAACGGCGGCGACTGGGAAAGCGTCGAACTGGCCAGCCACGTGCGCGATGTCACCGCCGAGCACATCTTCATGCTGGAAGACATGCGCACTCCTGAAGAGGTCGTCACGGCATCCAACCTGGGCCAGTTCACCATCGTGACGTCCGAGGAAGCACAGCAGCAGGCCATCGAGGAAGACTCGGAAGCCTACCTTGCCCTGATGGAAGGTGATGACAGCCAGCCGCCTGCCCCGAACGGCGTGCCGCTGGTACCGGGCGATTTGATTTCCTTCTACGCCGAGGGTGCCGACCGCACGCAGACCGTGCGCACGGACATGTTCTTCATCCAGATCCAGAATTTCCAGCGTCGCTACAGCCAGTCGCAACTGTCCGGTGGCGGCGGTGGCGGCGGCCAGCAAGGTGGACCGCAGGACGAGATCTCCAACCGCCAGCGCCAGATCATCACCTCCACCTGGAACCTGATCCGTGAACAGGCCGAGGATGCCGACGACGGCCAGGTGCGCGTCAACTCGTCACTGCTGAGTGAACTGCAGACCACCCTGGCCGAACAGGCCGCGACCCTGGCCCAGCGCACCCGCGCCCGCCAGCTCGACAACCAGGATGAGCAGATCGAGCAGTTCGTCACCAACATGGAAGAGGCGGTGCAAAACATGTATCCCGCATCCGAGCGCCTGGCGGCGGTTGAACTCGAGGACGCCATCGGCCCGGCCCAGGAAGCCCTGCAGCATTTATTGCGTGCCGAAGCCGTGTTCAACGAATTCCAGGTCACCAACCAGCAAGGTGGTGGCGGCGGTGGTGGCGGCCGCGCCCAGCAGGACCTGGCGGAAATGTTCGAACTGGAAATGGACCTGGAGCTGAACCAGTACGAGACCGGCTCCAATGCATCTCCTCAGGCCCAGCAGGCGGAAGAAGAAGACATCATGAAGCAGCTGGATGAACTGGCCCGCCGCCAGCAGCAGCTTGCCAACAACCTGCGCAACCAGCAGCAACTTTCTGAAGCACAGCGCTACCAGCAGGAAATGCTGCGCCGGCAGACCGAGGAACTGCAGGAGCGCCTGGAGCAATTGCAACAGCAGCGCCAGCAGCTGTCGCGCGGCCAGGGCCAGCAGTCGCAGCAGACGGCCCAGAACCAGCCCGGCGATCCCAGCCAGGAACAGAACCAGTCCGGCCAGCCAGGACAACCGGGGCAATCCAGTTCCGGCCAGGGCGGCGAGCAGTCCGGTGAACCCAACGAACAAGTCGCCCAGAGCGAATTGCAACGCCGTCTGGAAAGCGCTGTTCGCGCCATGAACCAAAGCGCCGAAGCCATGCGCGATGGCGCCAGCCCCGAAGAATTACAGCGCGCCGCGGAAGAAGCGCAGCGCCAGCTCGAGGGCGCCCGCGACCAGATCGCCGCCGACCAGCTCGCCGACCTGCAATCCTCCTTCAGCAACATGGCTGACCAGGCCGAGCGCATGCTGCGCGAACAGCAGCGCCAGGAACAGGTGCTGCAGGACGCCATGGCCAAGGCCGTGGCCGAACGCGAAAGCGGCGAAGACGCCAACAGCCGCGGCATGGAGCTGCAGGAAGAATGGGAGCTGGCCCGCGAGAAGACACAACTGGCCGCCGACCTCTCCAGCCTGCAGGAACAGATGCTGAGCGCCATGCAGCGTTTCGGTGACGACGTACCGGAAGCCTCGCGGGAACTGCAGCGCGCCAACCAGGAAATCGTCGAGAACGAACTCGAACAGGCCCTCTCCAACGCGGCCCTCTACATCGATGCCGGTTACGGCCTCTACATCGCCGGCAACGAAAGCGCCGTGACCGCCGAAATGCGCAAGCTGGCGCAAAGCCTTGCCGAAGCCCAGGAACTGGTCGAAGGCCAGGGCGCTCCGGGCACTTCCGACCTCGACATCGCCCGCCGCCAGGCCCAGGCACTGCGCCAGCAGCTGCAGCAGCAACTGGCCGGCAACGGCCAGCCCTCTTCTCAACAACAAGGCGACCCGAATCAGCAGGGCCAGGAAGGACAACAGGGTCAGCCCGACCCAAATGGTCAACAGCAGGGACAACAGCAAGGGGGCCAGCAACAGGGTGGCAACCAGGCCGGCGGCAACTTCGGCGGCGGTGACCGCCAGTTCGCCGGCAACCGCTTCGGTCCCTGGAACGGCGTCGACCCGCAGAACCGCGGCCCCATCGATATCGACCCGCGCTTCTACGGCGACCTCGACCAGTTCACCGAGCGCGCCCGCGATGCGGTGCAGGATCTGGAACTGAATGCCGAGGAACTGGCGCAGATGTATGACTGGATCAGGCAACTGGAAGCCACGCGCCTGAACCGCAATGACGACATTCTCGCCGCGGAGTACAACGACATGCTGGCGCTGATCGAGCAGCTGGAAGTGGGTTTGCAGATCGACAACGCCGGCGGCCCGGGCAACAACGTCAGGACGGCGACGTCGGAAACGATTTCGGATGAGTACAAGGAGTCGGTGGCGGAGTACTACCGAAGGCTCAGTCGGGAATAGCCACTAGCCACTAGCCACTAGCCACTAGCCACTAGCAAAGAGACAACGAACCGCCTCGTGTTGATAAAACCGGGGCGGTTTTTTACTGGCTTAGATTATTAATACGCCTTACATGGACACACCTGCCCTCCTCGCCTTTGTCTTCAGCTATGTCCTGATCGCGCTGAGCCCAGGCCTGTGCATGACCCTGTCCATGACCCTGGGCATCAGTATCGGGGTAAGGCGCACCCTGTGGATGATGGCCGGTGAACTGGCCGGCGTCATGGTCGTGGCCATCGCCTCCTTCGCCGGCGTCACCGCACTGATGCTCAACTATCCCGGCATCTTCACCTGGGCCCGGCTTGCGGCAGCGGCCTACCTGACGTGGACCGCAGTCAAAACCTGGCGCGCCGCCACCGATATCGCCGGCACAAACCGTGCAGCATCGTTGACGGAGCAACAGCTCGTCGTCCAGGGTTTCGTGACCGCCACCTCCAACCCCAAGGGCTGGATTTTCCTGGCCGCGCTCCTGCCTGCCTTTGTCGATCCGGATCGCGCCGTCATGCCGCAGGCACTGCTCATGCTGCCCATCATGGCGGTGATCGAATTCGCCTCCCTGCTCCTCTACGCCGCCGGCGGGCGCACGCTCCGGGAATTGCTGGTGCGACGCGGACTTGGCCACTGGCTGCACCGTCTCTCGGCCGCCATGATGTTCGGCATCGCCGCCTGGCTCGTATTGTCCTGATCATTCACGCATTGCCGGTCACTACCCGGGCCTCTAGAATGCAAAGATGATGAATTTTGACCGGATGCTGTCTTGAATAACGCGAAACTGCAGGAATGCGGGCTGGCGGCAGTGATCGGCGGCATCCTGGGAATTGATAAATGGCAGCATTTTGAAAGCACTATCTGCAGAAACTTCATTCTGGACGAACAACTCTGATAGACAGCGTAAGCGCGCGCTCTAAGGGACAATATTAATTACAGTTTCACGGACTTCATTACCCCGCTGTTCCGTCATAATGTGCAGAGCCAGTGCGTATCCAATCGTTAATATTGATAATGAATGGCCATGACAAATAACAATATGCCCTATGTCTATTTCGATATTCAGGCCAACCAGGCTATGAATTTCAATCCGTCGCTGTTTGGTACCGGCGCTCAAGAAAAAAACGCGACCTTTGATACAGAATGACATGTCGGTAATCAGCGGACTGTTTTCGGGGTTTCGCCATGGCGCCGTGTTCAAGCTGGCCGACGGGACCTACTGGCTGCAGGTGGACGACCAGGTGCTGCACCATCACAGCATGAATCCTGCCTGCAATATTCACACAATGGATGACGGCCAGTTCCTGCAAGTGGACGGCATTGATGGTATGGTGCTGGTGCACCCGCTGCGCCAGGTCATCGAAAGCCACATCAAGGGCAAGTTCACGGGCTGGACCGGCAAATCCACTTACCAGCTCACGAACGGCCAGACCTGGCAACAGGCGAAATTCCTGAAAAAATACGTTGTCAGATACATGCCGGAAGTACTGGTCTACACAACCATGCATGGCACGCTCATGCAGGTGGCCGGCACCACGGTCAATGTCCGCCAAATTGGGTAAATGAATCTATGCGCATCATCACAACGCTCACCTTACTGTTCGCTTCCATCCTGTTGCAGGCCGCCGTACCGGACGAGGTGGCAGCCGTGGCCGGCCGCTATGCCGGCATGGCCTTCAACGGCTCCAACATGGACCCCGTAGTAACCGTGCTGGCCTTTGACGCCCAGGGCCGCTTTGCAGGAACCTACCACGTGGATGACGAGGTGCAGGCCTACGAAGGCCGCCTGTCCAATCTGGTCCAGGAAGGAGAGCGCACGTTCACGCTGGAATGGACAGACCGTTTTGGCGAGGGATTTGCCTGGTTCGAATTCAACAGCGACTACTCTGCATTCACGGGGTTCTGGACCAACGTCGATGCCGAGGACCAGTTTCCCTGGAACGGCCGGCGGCAATGATTTGTAGGCCGGAAGAGCTTAGCGTCATCCGGCATGGCATCCGCGAGAATACTTGTTCCCAAGAAGCATTCATCGCCGGATGACGGCTGCAAGCAGCCTTTTCGGCCTACAACAATCACACGTTTCCCTCCCAAGGAAAACCCGCTAGCATTGCCTCCCTGTACAGGAATTCCATTTCATCAAATCAGGAGTACTCATGAGACTGTTGCACCACACCTGCATCGGCACCAACAACATGGAAAAGGCCGTCGAATTCTACAGCGCGATCCTGGGACCGCTCGGCGCCACCGTCATCGGCACCGTGCCCGGCCACTCCACCATGTTTGGCACAGAAGAAGGCCCGGAATTCTTCATCCTCAATCCGGCCAATGGCCAACCGGCCACCAGTGCCAATGGCGGCACCTACGGCTTCAAGTCACCGACCCGTGAGGGCGTGGACAAGTTCCACGCCAACGGCCTGAAACTGGGCGGCAAGGACGAGGGCGCCCCCGGCCCACGCGAGTTTGCACCGAACGCCTATGCGGCCTACCTGCGCGACCCGGAAGGCAACAAGATCTGCGCCGTGTGCTTCGCAGCACCGTAATCACAAATCACCCGTAGTATCCCGATAACCACAACTTCACTCTATTTTTAAGGAAACCAAGCAATGCCAATCCTGACTCATGTCACCGTCGGTACCAACGATCCGGCGAAAGCCACTGAATTTTACAGCGCCGTGCTGAGCCCGCTGGGCATCAACCTGATAGACACCATGCCCAACGGCACTTCCATGTTCGGCGCCGAAGCAGGCCCCGAGTTTTTCGTGGGCAAACCCCGCAATGGCGAACCCGCCAGCCATGCCAACGGCGGCACCATCGGGTTGAAGGCCGCTTCCCGCGCCGCCGTGGACCAGTTCCATGCGGCCGCCATGGCGAAAGGCGGCAGCGACGAAGGCGCACCGGGACCGCGTGATTTTGCGCCCAATGCCTACGCGGCCTACGTTCGCGATCCTGACGGCAACAAACTTGTTGCGGTGTGCTTCGCGCCGGCGTAAACAGCGTTTAGTTCAACAGGGATAGTTTTTGAGAAACGCCGGGCCGGAAGGTCCGGCGTTTTTCATTGGACAGAGGAAAGTTTGTAGGTCGACATAGGCCCGTAGGGCCGTTTGCCGACATGGTCTATGCAAACGTCGGCAAACGGCCCTACGGGCCTATGCCGACCTACGTCTAATTATCGAGATCGGGGATATTCCCGCCCGGCAGTTGCGGTGGCAACGGCAGGCCCCGCGTGTCCATGGCCAGCTGGTCGAGGAAGAGCCGGATCTCGGCGAGCATATCGTCATAGAAGGGATTGAAGGCGATACGCTCGATCAGCCCGAAGCCGCGATTCTCCTCCGTCGCCTCTCCGTAGAAATCCCGCTCCCCTGCCTTGCAGCGCGCAAAGTTGTCGGTTTCATCGCCATAGTATTGCCCGCAATACCGGTAGGCACCGTCACGCCCGTAATGGGGATGGTCGGGCGGCGTCATCAATCCCAGGTGACCCAGGCTGATGATGCCATCGGCCGGGAGGTTGCTGTTGACCACCTGCGTACGGTTGTACGGCGGCAGTGAATGCTGGGCGTACAACAAGGTATGACTGAGCGGGTTTTCCAGGGCTTGCATGAAGTCAAAAGTCGCCTGCACGTCCACCGTGGTGTCCTGGGCCGAGGCCACGGTCATGACCGGTATGGTCAATGGCTCTGAAGCCAGCCTGGCCTGCGTTTCCAGGATCAGCTCCCAGGTCTGTGCGGCGGCGCTGAAGGGAAAGGATTCATAGCGGTAGGTGGCCTCTTCCGGCTCGAGCTCGAACCATGCGGCGGCCGGGAAGAACCGGCCAAGGTGGCTGAGCCAGATGGCATACTTCGAGGCGGGCGCTATGGCCATGGCCGGCGCGAACAGGATGAGGGCGTCCACGTCCGGGTTCTGCGCGGCTTCCAGGATGGACAGCGTGCCCCCTGCGGAATGGCCGGAGAGGAACAGGCGGTCCACCTTGCCGGCGAGCTGGTTCGTGGCGAAATCGACATCGGCCAACCAGTCTTCCCAGGTGGCAGGCAGCATGTCGCCGGGACGGCTGCCGTGGCCGGTCAACAACACACCCATCACGTAGAAACAGCGCGCGTTAAACCACTCGCCGATGTGGCGCATGCTCCAGGGCGAGGCGATGAGGCCGTGGATCAGCACGATACCGTTACGGTAGCGGCCGTTGTCATCCGTGGGGCAATCGCCTTCCGGCACCAGCTCAAAGGGTTTCAGGTTGGCGATGACCGTGTCTGACGGTGCGTCCGGGCGCGCGGCGCGTAGGCGCCGCTCAGACCAGGCAATGTAATCGGTGAAACTGCCGGCGGCATAATCGAAGGGCTCATCGAACGACGATTCCAGGTGCCAGTTGCTCAGGGGTTTATCGATGGACAGTGCCATGCCGGCGGCGAGCACCAGAATGAAGATGCCGATGAAGAGCCCGGCGAGAATTTTCAGGAGGTGTTGCGGCATGGTATTCAACCGATGGAACGTTTATCCAGGACGAGAAAGCTGTAATTGTAGGGGTTCGGGCCCGATGCCTCAAAATCCTCTCGCGATACTTCCACCCAGTCGCTGCGATCGAACTCGGGGAATACCGCATCACCCTCCACGTCTGCATGCACCTCGGTGAGATAGAGGCGGTCCGCCAGCGGCAGGGCCATGGCGTAGATCTGCGCACCGCCGATCACCATGGCCTCTTCACAGCCATCGATCTCGGCAATGTCTTCACAAAGTTTGCGTGCAGCATCCAGGCTGTCGACGGTTTTCACGCCCTTGGCGGACCACTGCGGGTTGCGCGTCACCACGATGTTCGTGCGCCCGGGCAAGGACCTGCCGATGGATTCAAACGTCTTGCGGCCCATGATCACCGGTTTTCCCATGGTGATGCGCTTGAAATACCTGAGGTCCTCCGGCAGATGCCAGGGCAGCTTGTTGTTACGGCCGATGACACGATTTCGGGCCATGGCCCAGACCAGGGACAGTTTCATGCCGTGCGCTACACAGACACCCGGGCGGCGATGTGCGGCTGGGCCTCGTAGTCGAGAATCTCGAAATCCTCGTAGGTGTAGTCGTACAGGGTTGGCGGGCGGCGCCTGATGTTAAGGCGCGGCAGTTTACCCGGTGTCCGGGTGAGCTGCTCGCGTGCCTGCTCGAGGTGGTCCTTGTACAGGTGCACGTCGCCACCGGTCCAGACGAAATCGCCGACGTCGAGGTCGCACTGCTGCGCCATCATGTGGGTGAGCAGCGAATAGGAGGCGATGTTGAATGGCACACCAAGGAAGGTATCGCATGAGCGTTGGTACAACTGGCAGGAAAGTTTGCCGTCAGCCACGTAGAACTGGAACAGTGAATGGCACGGCGGCAGCGCCATCTCGTCCACGTAGGCGGGGTTGTAGGCAACGACGATAAGGCGGCGCGAATCCGGATTCTTCTTGATATTGTTGAGCACGTTGTCGATCTGGTCGACAGCCTGCCCGTCCTTGCCTGGCCACGAGCGCCACTGGAAACCGTAGACGGGACCGAGGTCGCCGTTTTCATCGGCCCACTCGTCCCAGATGCGCACGTTGTTGTCCTTCAGGAATTTGATATTGGTGTCGCCGTTGAGAAACCACAGCAACTCGATGATGATCGAGCGAATATGCAGCTTCTTGGTGGTCAGGAGCGGGAATCCTTCGGACAGGTTGAAGCGCATCTGGTGGCCGAACACGGACAGGGTGCCGGTACCGGTGCGGTCGGTCTTGTCGGCGCCGTGATCGAGGATGTGCTGCATCATGTCGAGGTATTGTTTCATCGTTTATTCACCAAATATTTCCCATCATGCCGGATGACGGCTGCAAGCAGCCTGTTCCGGCCTACACCTTTTTCTTCACTTTCGCCTAACCCCTTTCCTCTTTCCTCTTTCCTCTGTCCTCTGTCGGGAACCAGTCCGTGTTGTATGCCCCGTACAGTATCACGAGTCCGGCGATCACTAGAGGAATCGACAGTTCCTGGCCGCGCGTGACCCAGTCCAGGGCGACAAATCCCAGGTGGGCGTCGGGCTCCCTGAAGAATTCCACGGCCGTGCGGAACACACCGTAGCCGAGGCAGAAGGCGCCGGTGACCGCGAAGGTGGGCCGCGGCTTCGAGGAATACAGCCACAGGATGACGAACAGGGTCATGCCCTCGAGGGCGAACTGGTAAAGCTGGGAAGGGTGGCGGGCGAGTTTCAGCGGGTCAGCGGGAAAGATCATGGCCCAGGACACATCCGTCGCCCTCCCCCACAGCTCGCCATTGATGAAATTGCCGAGGCGGCCGAAGGCCAGGCCCAAAGGCGCCAGCGGGGCGGCGAAATCGCCGACACTATAGAGGGATTTGCCGGTGCTGCGTGCGAACAGCCAGACTGCGACCGCCACACCGATCATGCCGCCATGGAAGGACATACCACCCTCCCAGATGCGAATGATGGAGGTCGGGTTGTCCAACAGGTTGCCGAAGTTGTAGAAGAGCATGTAGCCAATGCGGCCGCCGAGTATCACACCGATGGCGCTGTTGGTGACCAGGTCGGTGACCTGCACGCGGGTCCAGCCCGAGCCGGATTTATCGGCGCGGCGGCAGCCCAAATACCAGGCGGCGGCAAGGCCGCCGATATAGGTGAGCGCATACCAGTGGATCTTCAGTGGCCCCAGGGAAATGGCGACCGGATTGATTTGCGGGAACTGGATCATGATTGACGGTTACGTGCAGTCATCAGCTGTTGCGCGATGTACGCAGCAGACGATCGACACCGGCATTGTAAAGCTCGATATCCACCAGGGCCTTGACCGCCTCGGTGTCTTCCTCGGTGAGCACCTTTTCGAGCAGGTCACGCGCCTGCTGGTAGGTGACATTGCGCACCACTGATTTCACTTTCAGCAGGCTGGTGGCGTTCATGGATAAAACATCATACCCCATGGCCATCAGCAGTACCGCCGCGCCGGGATTGCCGGCCATCTCGCCGCAGACGCTGACGCGCAGGTTCTCGGCATGGATATCGTCTGCCAGTTTCTTCAATGCTCTCAGAACCGACGGATGCAGGGTGGAATAAATGCCGGATACACGCGGGTTGTTGCGGTCGATGGCAAGCAGGTACTGGCTGAGGTCGTTGGTGCCGACAGAGATGAACTGGATGCGGGAGGCCAGCGATTTGATCTGGTACATCAGCGCGGGAATCTCGATCATGACGCCGACTTTGGGCAGCTGGATGTTGAGCCCTTCTTCCAGCAGCTCCTGGTGGGCGCGCTTGATGAGCTTCAGCGAGTAGTCCACCTCGTTCATGTTGGAGATCATGGGCAGCAGGATCTGCAGGTTATCGAGGCCACTAGAGGCCTTCATCATCGCGCGCACCTGGGCGATGAAGATTTCCGGGTGGTCCATGCTGACACGGATGCCGCGCCAGCCCAGGAAGGGGTTTTCCTCCTTGATCGGGAAATACGGCAACGGCTTGTCCCCGCCGATATCCAGCGTACGCATGGTGACCATCTTGGGGTAAAAGGCCTCGAGCTGCTGGCGATAGATTTCGGTCTGCTCGCGTTCGGTCGGGAAGCGGTCGCGCAACAGGAAAGGCACCTCGGTGCGAAACAGGCCAATGCCTTCTGCGCCGCGCTCGCGGGAGCGCAGCACATCGGTCATCAGGCCGGTATTCACCCATAGTTCGACGCGATGGCCATCCAGGGTTTCACAGGGCAGGTCCTTGATGGATTCGAGGCCTTCAGACAGCTGCTCTTCCTCGCGCACGATTTCCATGAAGCGGTCGCGCAGTTCGTCTGACGGGTTGGAGTACACGCGGCCGTTGTAACCGTCAACGATGATTTCCTTGCCGTCGAGTTCGGAGAACGGCAGGTCCTGAATACCCATGGCAGCGGGAATGCCCATCGCGCGGGACAGGATCGCCACATGGGAATGTCCCGAGCCTTTGGCAGAAACGATGCCGGCGAGGTTTTCCTTGGGTACCTCGGCCAGCATGGCAGCAGAAAGTTCCTCACTGACCAGCACGCAACGTTCAGGATACTTGCGGTTGTCCTGCTCCTTGTCCTGCAGGTAGAACAGCACCCGTGAGCACAGGTCCTTGATGTCGGTGGCACGCTCGCGCAGGTAGTCGTCGTCCATGGCTTCGAGGTTGCGCACGTGGTCGCGGGCCACTCTCGCCAGGGCGCCCTGCGCCCAGTTGCCTTCCCTGATATAGGCGATCACTTCGGCACCAAGGGCGTTGTCACTGAGCATGTGCAGGTAGGCATCGAAGAGCTCGCGCTCTTCCGGGCGCAACTGGCCCTTGATCTTCATCTTCAGCTCGCTGATGTCGATGCGCACCTGGTTGAGGCATTCGTTGAAGAAATCGATTTCCTTCTGGATGTCATCCACCTTGCGGCTGGGTATGACACCGAGGTCCGCCGGCGGAAACACGGTGACGGCTTCAGCGATGACGACACCAGGAGCGCCGGGCACGCCCTCGAACACCGCATCGGTTGTCTTTATACCAGTCGGGCTGAAACCGGTAATGGCGCCGCGTGCTTCCTCGTTGGCGATGATGCCGGCGAGCTGGGCCGACAGCGTGATCAGGAAGGCTTCTTCCTCGGCATCGAAGGCACGCACTTCCGATTGCTGCACGACGAGTACGCCGAGCACTTCACGGTGGTGGATGACGGGCACGCCGAGAAAGGATTCGAATTCCTCCTCGCGGGTTTCCGGAATGTAGAAGTAGCGCGGATGCGAGGACGCATGTTCCAGGTTGACCGGCTCGGCGCGCTGGGCGACCAGGCCCACCAGTCCCTCCTCCGGTGCCAGGCTGGCCTTGCCGACGGACTGCGGGTCGAGGCCCTTGGTGGCCATGAGCACGTAACGGCCCAGGTTGTGGTCAAGCAGGTAGACGGAACAGACCTTGACCTCCATGGTCTTCTGGACGCGGCGGACAATGATTTCCAGCGAAGCGGTGAGGTCCTTTGCCTCATTCACTTCCTGGATGATGCTGCGTAGCGTCTCTAGCATAAGGGTCAGGAAGCGGCTTCCTCTCGGTTGTTGTTTTGCTGCAGGGCTGCCTCGAAAGGCTGGATCAATTCTTCCAGGGCCCTTCGGTATACCTTGCGCTTGAATGACACCACCTGGTCGACCGGGTACCAGTAGTTGACCCAGCGCCAGTGGTCGAATTCGGGCTTGTCGCACATATCGAAACGGATCTTCTCCGTGTCCGAGAGCAGCCGCATCAGGTACCACTTCTGTTTCTGCCCGATGCAGAGCGGGTGCGAGTTATGGCGGATCAGGTGCTTGGGCAGGCGGTAGCGAAGCCATTTCTCGGTACACGCGATGATTTCCACATCATCGGGACCCAGCCCCACTTCCTCGTTCAGCTCGCGCAAGGCGGCTTCTTCCGGCGACTCGTGTCTTTGCACGCCGCCCTGCGGAAACTGCCATGCATCCTGGCCGAGCCGTTTTGCCCACAGCAACTGGCCTTCCATATTGAAAATGATGATGCCCACGTTGGGCCTGAAGCCATCTGAATCGATCACGACCGTTCACTACCATCACCGGGGCGCGCACTTCGCAGGCGCATTCCCCGCACTCTTAAGGTTAAACCGGATACAGGACCGCGTAGCGCGGTGCAGACGCCTGGTTCAGGCGTTGCATTTCTCCTTGTACTCCTCGGCACTGAGAAGCTCCTTGAGCTCCTCTTCATTACTCATGCGGATCTTGAAGATCCAGCCATCGTCATAAGGCGAGGAATTGATGGTCTCCGGACTATCCGCGAGCAGCTCGTTCACTGCCACAATTTCGCCGGAAACCGGCGTATAGATATCCGAAGCGGTTTTGACGGATTCAACGACACTGACTTCATCGCGCGCCGATACCTGACTGCCTGCTTCAGGCAATTCAACAAACACGACATCACCCAGTTCACCCTGGGCAAAATCACTGATTCCTACTGCAGCGACGCCGTCCTCTCCCGGTTTTATCCATTCATGGGAGGAGGCGTAATACAGTTCTTCTGGCGTATCGCTCACTGGCAATTCCTCTGTTCACTGACAATCCATGTCAAGCCTGACTTGCCGGCGGCGGTGTTTTACCCGCTGTGGCCGACAAAATGACATGGCCTCATATTATGTGTGATTCCGGCATCCTGCAAGGCGGAAATCGGTCTGAAAATCAGGCTGTTGGGCGTGTACGCGCGGCGCGGATCAGGAGGTATACCGGCACCAGGCCGACCAGGATCAGGGTCACCGCTGGCAATGCCGCACGCTCCCACTGGCCCTCCGCCGTCATGGTGTAAATGCGCACGGCAAGGGTATCCCAACCGAACGGACGCATGATCAGGGTAGCCGGCATTTCCTTCATGACGTCGACAAGCACGATGGTGAATGCGGTGATGAGACCTGGCCGCAGCAGCGGCAGGTAGATCTGCCTCAGAACACGGCCCGGGCCGGCGCCGAGACTGCGGGCGGCATCGATGATGGACGGTTTGACCTGCTCGACTCCGGCATCCACTGGGGCAAAGGCTACTGCCAGGAAGCGGCAGCAGTAGGCAACGATGAGTGCGATGACCGAGCTGCTGATAAGAGTGCCAAGCCCGAGCATGTTGAAGCCGAGCATGATGCCCACGGCAAGCACCGAACCCGGCAGCGCGTAACCGAGCGTGGCGAAACGGATGAACAGGCCGGTCCAGCGCTTCGCTCCGACCGTGCCAGGCAGGCGTTTAACGAAGGCGAGCAGCAGCGCAATCGCCACGGCGAGCAGGCCGGCCATCGCACCCAGGCTCAGGGTATGGCCAAGGAAGCCGAGGTAGCGTTGGTCCAGATCACCGAAGCCGGCCTCGAACATCCACAGCACCAACTGCCCGAGCGGTACAAGGAAGGCGGTGAACAGCACCAGGAAGCAGGCCATGGTTGCGCCGACCGCATGGATTCCGCGCAGGGTATAACCGGAGCGACCCTGCGCTCCTCCCTCCTGGGTATAGCGGGCCTTGTCCCGGGACTGTTTTTCCAGCACCAGGGTCACCCCGACGAACAGCAGCAGCAGGGACGCCAGCTGGGCAGCCACGGTCAGGTTGAAGAGCTGGTACCAGGCACCGTAGATGGCGGTGGTGAAGGTGTCGAAATTGAACACGGAAACGGCGCCGAAATCCGCCAGCGTTTCCATTAATGCCAGGGCCAGCCCGGCGACGATGGCGGGCCTGGCCACCGGGATGGCGACACGGAAGAAAGCCTGGCGGCGGGTCAGCCCCAGCAGCTGGCCGGCATCCATGAGCTTGCGGCCCTGGTTGAGAAAGGCGCTGCGGGCGAGCATGTAAACGTAGGGATACAGCACCAGGCTGAGAATGATGATGACGCCCATGGCTCCCTGCACGTCCGGAAACCAGACATCATTGCCGAAGCGTTCACGCAGGAAGGTCTGCACCGGGCCGGCAAAATTGAGGATACCGAGAAAGACGAAGGCCATGACATAACCAGGAATCGCCAGGGGCAGCATCAACGCCCATTCGAAAAAACGGCGGCCGGGGAATTCGCAGAGGGTGGTGAGCCAGGCCAGACTGACGCCCAGCAGCACGACGCCGCTGCCCACACCCAGTACCAGCATGAGTGTGTTTACGGCAAGACGGTCGAGCTTGGTGGCCAACAGGTGCTGCCAGATTGCCTGTTCGCCGGTACCTACCGTGCCCCACTGGACCAGGATGATGAGTATGGGAAAGATCACGACGGCCGCGGCCAGTAATGCCACGCTGCGCCAGAGCCA
>JALRBG010000164.1 GCA_023257855.1 Pseudomonadales bacterium
CATTTCGAAAGTTTCGATGACGCCATCAATTTCGTACGGGAAAACAAGGGCCGCTACGTCATCAAGCCGTCAGGCGAAGCACAGAACCTGAAGGGCCTGCTCTTTATCGGCGAGGAAGAGGACGGCTCCGACGTCATCCAGGTGCTGGAAGATTACCAGCAGGCCTGGTCCGACAAGATCCCGACATTCCAGCTGCAGCGCCGCGTGGAGGGTGTGGAAGTAGCCGTGGGCGCCTTCTTCAACGGCAAGCAGTTCGCCTATCCCATCAACGTCAACTTCGAACACAAGAAACTGTTCCCCGGAGACCTCGGTCCCTCCACGGGAGAGATGGGCACGGCCATGTTCTGGTCAGGACCCAACCGCATCTTCAACCAGACCCTGAAGAAACTGGAAGGCAAGCTGGCCGAGGAAGGCTACGTCGGCTACCTCGACCTGAACTGCATCGTCAGCGGCCAGAGCATCTATCCGCTGGAATTCACCGCACGCTTCGGCTATCCGACCATTTTCATCCAGTCGGAAGGCATCACCACGCCGATGGCCGAATTACTCCACGGGCTGGCCGCAGGAACGCGCAGCACCTTCAAAACCCGCTCCGGATTCCAGATTGGCGTGCGCATCGTGGTACCGCCGTTTCCCTTCACCGACCCGGAAACCTTCAACGTCAAATCCAAGGACACCATCATTCACTTCCGCAAGAGCAAGGAAGGCGTGCATTTCGAGGACGTCAAGCTGGTCAACAACGAATGGCTGATCACCGGCGAATCCGGCGTCATCCTGGTGGTGGTCGGCATGGGCCAGACCATGAAACAGGCGCAGAAGCAGGCCTACTCCCGCATCAAGAACCTGATCATTCCACACATGTACTACCGCGTGGATATCGGCAACCGTTGGTTCGAGGACAGTGACAAACTCCATAACTGGGGTTACCTGAGGGAAGTGTGATCAGATTCGTTACCGATCAGGCTGAATGCGAGGCCCTGTGGGATCAGTTCAGTCCCCGTGAACGCGCCTGGGATGAATGGGAGCTGATGTATGCCTTCCATGACGAGGCCCGCTACCGTTTCAATTTCATGGTGCATGAAACCGATAACATTGCAGACGGCCTCATTCCCCTGGTGGAAGACACCAAGGACGGCAGCTTCGAGCTGTTCGGCGGCTGCTATGCCGACAGCCGCATCCTGTGGATCGATATCGACGATTTCCGTGAATGTTTCGACGCCCTGCCCGAGAACACCGCCTTTTTCGACCTGCGCGGCACATGGGTCGACCAGGTCCTGGCCATGTACCCCGAGCATGGGCCAAATTTCATTGAACGCGACAACCAGTATTACCTGGTACCAGCCGATTTCGATTACGACTTCACCAACCACATGGTGGCGACTTTCTCCAAGGACAAGCGCAAGAATATCCAGCGCGACATTCGCAAACTCGTGGACACGCAAAAACCGGAACTGACCTGGGATGACGCCGATGAAACGGAAGCGTTCATCGAGATGAATGTGAAGAACTTCGGCGAGGAATCCGACTACGCCATCGAGGAGGGCAAGGACGAAGCCCGACGCGTGGTTAGGGAATTAAAAAACCTGGGTTACCTGCGCACCCTGACGATCCGCATAGACCGCATCATACAGGGGGTCTCATTGTCGGCTCTATACAAGAACAACTGGGTAGCCCTGTATTCTTCCAGCAACAATGACATCAACAATATCGGCAAGTACCTCACCATCGAAACCATCCAGGAAGGCTGCCGACTGAGGGTTGATGAAATCAATTACATGACAGGCATGGCCTGGAAGAAGGCCTGGCACATGAAGGAAAACGTGTGCCGCACCATGCGCAAACCGGCCAAGCCGCCTGCAGAAACTCCATCCTGAAACCTTCTGCCTTAACTTTCCGCGCTATTTGCGCCGGTGTAATGACCTGCCGATCCAGCCGATGAAGAAGCCGATCAGGAAGATAGCCAGGTAGATGATTATCCGCGATGCCTGTATGCGCCAGACCAGGAACTCCACGCTGACAACCTCCATGTTCTGCAGTACGAAAATCAGCATGAGCAGGAGCGCGATGCTGCCGATGATCAGTTTGGTATTGGATACTTTCTGGCTCATGACCCTCTCCTTTGGCTGACTTGGAAGAAGATAGGCAAACCGGGACGTTTATGCAATTCCCTGGCAGGCCAGAAGGGTGATGACAATCTCCCGGAATCTCTCTTTGACTTGGGCAGGATGTGGGTGCCTAATAGCAACACTGCCGCCTCCAACTGCCAGCCCAAAACGAGAGAAAACCATGAATCCAGTTCGCAGGTTCGTCAACAAACCCGCCTTGTGCTTGGCTGCCTGCCTGGCCGCCCCCGGCCTCAGTGCCAGTCCGGAATGGGTGCCGGTTGCCGAGCTGCTGCTTGGCAGCATGGGCAATTCCGATGCCCACCAGATGGCCGAAGTCATGAATCGCTGCACCGCGCTGAACATGACCCTGTCCGCGCTGGTCGCCAATGATTCGCCGGAAGTATCAGAGGGGTACGAGAACCAGGCCCTGCAGCTTATCCAGAA
This sequence comes from Pseudomonadales bacterium, assembly GCA_023257855.1. Lineage (GTDB taxonomy): Bacteria > Pseudomonadota > Gammaproteobacteria > Pseudomonadales > Pseudohongiellaceae > Eutrophocola. The sequence goes on from JALRBG010000164.1 coordinate 2,550, forward strand.
CGGCATCATGATCGAAATGAACACGGAAAAACTGCGTACGGGCATCGAACCCGACCTGGAGCTGCTCTCGGGCAACGCGGTGGATGCCGTCAAGCTGATGCTCGGCGTCTACAATGAATGGCTCGAGGAAAACTTCACCGCAGGCGGGTCGTACTTCACCAATGATTTCGAAATCGAAATGAAGGGATGCGAGCTGGCAACCAAGTTTGTCATGCAAATGGCTTCTCACTGACCGGTTGACCAGCCAGCGATTCAGCTGGCCCTTTTCATCATCTTGAGACCTTTGGCAAACCACATCGGCGCCTCGCGTTTCTTCCATGTCGCGAATTCTGCCTTGTCACCTAAATAGAACGCACGGTAGGCGCTCACCGGGTCACCCGGCACGCGATACTGCTCCGGCATGGCCTGGGCGAACGGGGTCAGCCCCCTACCCGGCAGCTTCATATACTCGATTTCCCGCAGCACATTGATCGAGGCGTGATCGCGGCTGCGATCATAGCGATAACAGAACTCGTCGTTCAGCGCATAGGCAAGCTGCACCAGCCAGCGAAAATTGTCAGCTGATTCTTCCGCCCAGAGCACACAGAGATGATTGATGTGTGTCGAGCGATAGGGAGTCTCAAAGCCCTTCTTGTTCAGGGCGGTGCACAGAATCTGTGTGCTTTCCAGGATCATCTTGCCCACGTGCCGGTCGCAGTGATAGCGGGCACAGGTTTCGATGTCTTCGTCCAGGATAAAAATGTTCATGGTGACTATACGCCAGTATATAGCCGCCGGATTAATGCACAGACCCGAACACTATCGATTCGTGACAGGAGTCACACAGTTTTTGCAGTGAAAACCGCTGGCGGTCTCAGAGGGACTTCCAGTCGAAAGTCCGGTCTCCAATCGCGAAGAAGAACGGATTGAGGATGTCCTCTTTCTGGTTGTAGCGGTAGATATTGAAATCTGTGTCGGTCAGGACGCCGCCGGCGGCCTCCAGCACCGCCTGTGCGGCTGCGGTGTCCCATTCGGAAGTCAGGGCAAGGCGCGGATAGATATCGGCACGACCCTCCGCCACCAGGCAGATTTTCAAAGAGCTGCCCATGCTGACCAGTTCCATCTGCGGAAACCTGGCTGCCGCCCGCTCCAGCCAGCTCTCCAGCTCATCACCCTTGTGGCTGCGGCTGGCCACCACGGCGATGGTGTGTTGGTTATCCTCGATTCTTGCCGTCTGGATCGCTTCCGTCTTGCCGCCGGCTTCCTTGAAGGCGCCATCGGGACTGCCGTAATAGATGATGTCCTTCACAGGCACATAAACCACGCCAAGCACGGGCCGGCCGTTGTCGATAAGCGCGATGTTGACGGTGAACTCGCCGTTGCGGCTGATGAATTCC
>JALRBG010000219.1 GCA_023257855.1 Pseudomonadales bacterium
CGCCGTCGCCATTGTGGTGATGACGCTGCCCAACCTGTTCGGCATCATGATGATGCGAAAGAACATGAAGCAGCATGTAGACAATTACTGGAAGGACTACGATTAGTGTTTTGGGTGGGTAGGATGGATGAAACTCTCAGGATATATAAAACACAAAGCCTAAAAACTCTGCGCCGGTAGCAGCTACTGCTAATTCTCTTCTTCCTCGCCTTCGGTGCCAGGATCGCCTAACAGACCAAGGGTAAGTACGTTCAGGATGGAGCGGGGCCTTTCCAGTTCAGGCATGCTGAAGCCTTCCTGTCCGGCAGTCCTGACGGGACGTCTGGTCGGGGCCAGGGGAGTATCCTTCTTGTTTGATCCCAGCAGCCCGAAGGTGACGGAATAGAGGAAGGACGGGTCGGTGATCTGGGTATTGACGATGAAGTCGCCCTCCGGTGTCAGCTGCGGGCTGTCCGGGTAGTTCAGGGTGAGAATCTCCAATGAGGCATCGGCGAGGTCGTTCAGGCCCATGCGCAGGTACATTTCCACCATGATCTCCAGCGCCCGCGGTACCGCCGGGGTGCCCTGGAAATTCTCCATGACAAAGCGGGCCCGGGTCAGGGCCGAAAGGTAGGCCTGGCGTTCAATGTAGAACTCGGCCACATGCACCTCGTAATCCGCCAACAGATTCTTCAGGTAGATCATGCGCGCCCTCGCATCAGGGGCGTACTGGCTGTTGGGGAAAATATTGAGCAACTGGGCGAAGTCGGCGAATGATTCGCGCGCCTTGCCGGGATCGCGTTTGCTGGGATCGGTGGGCAGGTAGCGGCCGAGGATGCGGGCATCCTCGCTGTAGTAGGCCATGCCTTTCATGTAGTAGGCATAGTCGAGATTTTCGCTGTCCGGGTACAGGCGGATGAAACGATCCGCTGCGGCCCGGGCGGCTTCCGGTTCGCTGTTGCGGTAGTAGGCATAGATCAGTTCGAGCTGCGACTGTTCGGCATACTGGCCGAAGGGAAACTGGGCTTCCAACTGCTGCCAGATCTGGATCGCACGCGGCCAGTTGCTCACATCCATGGACCGCTCACCCTCGCGGTAGAGGAAATCCTCACCGGAGTTGGCAAAATCCTCGTCATCGGAGGAACATCCACTGACCAGTGCGGCAACAAGGATGATGAGCGTTAGGAGAGGCTTTTTCACAACGAATCGCGGGTAAATTTCGGGGCACTGACTAAACAAGGCACGCAGTGTACTATGTTCTGTTTCGTGAACAAAGGCGCGCGTTGCGCCAGCCGCCAACTACCACTTATAGACCCCTGCATGAGCGAAAAGTTTGCCAGTCCTGAAGAAACCGGGGAAGAATCCACCCTGGATGCCGAAGTCACCACGGAAATGCGGGGGCAGCGCCTGGACCAGGCCGCGGCCCTGCTGTTTCCGGACTTTTCCCGGGCCCGCCTGCAGGGGTGGATCCGGGACGGCAACCTGCTGCTGAACGGCAAGCCGGCCAAGGGCAAGGACAGGGTGCTGGGCGGGGAAACCCTGACCCTGGTGGCCGAGGTGGAAGACCAGGTGCAATGGCTAGCCGAGCCTCTGTCGCTGGAAATCGTCCATGAAGACGAAGCTATCCTGGTCATCAACAAGCCGGCCGGCCTGGTGGTGCACCCGGCAGCCGGCAATCGTACCGGAACCCTGCTGAATGGCCTGCTGTACCACTGCCAGGCCCTGAACCAGGTGCCGCGCGCCGGCATTGTGCACCGTCTCGACAAGGACACCAGCGGACTGATGGTGGTGGCCAAGACCCTGGAAAGCCACCTGGACCTGGTCGAACAATTGCGAAAAAAGACCGTCAGCCGCATCTACCAGGCGGTGGTTTATGGCGTATTGACCGCAGGCGGCACCGTCGATGAGCCCCTGGGCAGGCACCCGGTGCATCGCACCCGCCGTGCCGTCTCACATAGTGCGGATGCCCGCGAGGCGGTCACCCATTACCGTATCCTGAAAAAATTCCGCAGCCATACCCTGGTGCAGTGCGAACTGGAAACCGGGCGAACACACCAGATCCGTGTGCACATGGCCTATATCGGTTACCCGCTGGTCGGTGACCCGCTGTACAGTGGGCGTCCGCGCATCCCCAAGGGGGCGGCCCCGGCACTGATCAGTGGTATCGAACATTTCAAACGACAGGCGCTGCATGCCTGGCAGCTCGGCCTGGTGCACCCGGTTACCGGTGAGGCCATGGTCTGGCAGGCCGATTTGCCCGATGACATGCAGGCCTTGCTGGCATTGATGGAGCAGGACAATGCAGTCTGATTCTTTTTTCATTCCCGACTGGCCGGCACCGGCCAATATCCGTACCACCGTGACCACCCGCATCGGCGGTATCAGCGAGCCGCCCTATGACCGTTTCAATCTTGCCGGGCATGTCGGCGACGAGGATTACGCCGTGCACCACAACCGCAAGCTGTTGGCCGATGACATTGGCGGCTCGACGCAATTCCAGTGGGTCCGGCAGGTGCATGGCACCGATGTGCTGGTGCTGGATAACGGCCTGGTCGATGAAAGCCGGGAGGCGGATGCCATCTACACGCAGGAAACGGACATCGTGTGTGGAGTACTGACGGCGGATTGCCTGTCCGTGTTCTTCTGCGACGATGAGGGGCAGGAGATTGCCGTGGCCCATGCCGGTTGGCGCGGACTGGCCGGCGGCGTGCTGCAGAACACCCTGAAACAGTTCGATGCCGACCCGGCGCGGATCCTGGCATGGATCGGCCCCGGCATAGGACCCTGCCATTTCGAGGTGGGAGACGATGTCCGTGATGCCTTCCTGGACATGGACATCGCGGAGATCGACAATGAGGATGGCATCCTATTCCTGGAAGGGGACGAGCCCGTTAAATGGATGGCAGATCTGTTCGGGCTGGCGAAGATCATCCTGGCGTCACAGGATGTCAAGCAGATTTATGGCGAGCCCATTTGCACCTGGTGTGAATTCGACCGTTTCTATTCCTTCCGGCGGGATGGCGAAACCGGGCGTTTCGCAAGCATTATCTGGAAAGAATAGTGTCTCCGGTACGGATTTGATATTTATCAAAAGACGCAAGTCTGTTGGGCGGTTTGACTTGAATCGTCCCCGTTAATCCCCACATTGGCAGTAATGTTTTCAATTACCTCGTGGGAATTCACGCATGCGCATGGATAAACTGACCAGCAAGCTGCAGGTGGCCTTATCGGACGCCCAGTCGCTTGCCGTGGGCAAGGATCACAACTACATCGAGCCGGCACATCTTGTGTCCGTGCTGGTTGACCAGAAGGGCGGCTCCATCCGTCCCCTGCTGATGCAGACCGGGTTCGACATCCCGGCGCTGCGCAACGGCCTGAAGAAAATCATCGAGGAGTTGCCCGTGGTCAAGGACCATGGCGGTGAAGTCCTCATGTCTCCCGACTTGGGCAAGCTGCTCAATATCGCCGACAAGATCAGCCAGAAGGGCGGCGACCAGTACATCTCCAGTGAAAACGTGTTCCTGGCGGCCATGGACGACAAGGACACACTGGGCAAGCTGCTGAATTCGTTCAACGTCTCCAAACAGGCACTGGAAAACGCGATCAAGAACCTGCGCGGCGGCGCCAGCGTCGACAACCCCGAGGCCGAGGAAAACTACCAGGCCCTGGAAAAGTTCACCGTCGACGTCACCCAGAAGGCGGAGCAGGGCGAACTCGATCCGGTCATTGGCCGTGATGACGAAATCCGCCGCACCATCCAGGTCCTGCAGCGCCGCACCAAGAACAATCCCGTCCTGAT
>JALRBG010000250.1 GCA_023257855.1 Pseudomonadales bacterium
TGGTGGTGTCCAGCACCTGCATGATGGTCGCAAGCATGATCGAGATGGTGACCAGGCCGCGAAAGGGGACGGATTTGTGTGCCTCGGGTGTCACGGTTGCTCGGCTTTGGTATTAATTGATCCAGGGCAAGGTGCGTTCAAAGCCGGTATCGATGGTTACCTCGGCGCTCATGCCGGCGGACAGCCGCGAGGCGTCGACCGGGTCGGTGAACTGGATGCGCACGGTGATGCGCTGCACCACCTTTACCCAGTTGCCGGATGAATTCTGCGCCGGCAGCAGGGAGAATTCGGCGCCGGTGGCGGGGGTGATGCTGGCCACCGTGCCGCGCCAGGTCCGGCCGGGGAAGGTATCTACGGTGATTTCCACGGGCTGCCCTGTTTCAACGTTGGTCAGGTCGGTTTCCTTGTAATTGGCCTCGATCCACAGGTGTGAGTCATCGATGATGTTGAGCAGCGGCGTGCCCATGATGACGTTTTCGCCGACCAGCGCGGAGACGTTGACGGCGACACCGTCTACCGGTGACTTGATCTCCGTGTAACTGAGATCGAGCTCTGCCTTTTCCAGTTCCGCCATGGCCTGCTGGTACATCGGGTGCTGTTCGGTGGGCATGTCCGGGTCGATAAGTTTCGCGCGCGCGACCACCAGGTCGGTCTGTTTCTGTTTCAGCGTGTTCTGGCTGTGCTGGTAAGCAAGCAGGGCAGCGTCGTACTGGGCGTCGGAAATGGTCTTGCGTTCCAGCTGCTGCCTGGCGCGCTGCAGCTCGCGCTCCTGGAAGGCGACGTCGATTTCGGCACGTTCGATATCCACCTGTAGGGCGTTATAGGCCACCTTCTGGCTGTCGATATCGCGGCTGATGTTGGCGAGTGTCGCTTTCGCGCGCGCCAGCGCGATCTCGTGCGGGATGCGCACCAGGCGGAACAGCACCTGGCCTTTCTCCACCTGATCATTGTCACTCGGGTACGACTCGATCACCTTGCCGGAAATTTCCGGGCTGATGGAGGTGATGTCCGCCTTGAGGTAGGCGTTGTCCGTGGTGACGAAGCGGCCGCCCTGCAGCCAGACCCAGGCGCTGATACCGGCGATGACGACCGGGCCCAGGATGAGAATGGTGATTTTACGGATGAGTCTGATGATGTTCATGGGGTGTTTCCGTTGGTCCTTTTCTGCTTGCTGTAACCGAGGTTGCCGCGCATGCGAAACAGGAGGTCCATAAAAGCATTGAATTCGTTGTCGCTGATGCCGCTCAGGGCTTTCTGCCGTACGCCCTTGCCGACCTGCTTGAGGGCCTTGATCATGGGGGCGGCCTTGTCGGTGAGGAACAGGCGCTTGGCGCGGCGATCCCTGGTGTCCTCCTCGCGGCAGAGCCAGCCGTCCTTTTCCAGGCGGTCCACGTGACGGGCGAGGGTGATGGGCTTGATGTCCATGGCCTGGGCCAGGTCGACCTGCTGGACGCCCTGCTGGCGCTGCAGGTGGGCAAGGACGGACCACTGGGCGCGGGTCAGGCCGAGCCGGGCGGCCTGGCGGTCGAATTCCCAGCGCAGCAGACGGCTGACGTCGTGAATGACGAAGCCGAGGCTTGTATCGAGGTCCTTATCCATAGGGAGGCTTATTATAAGTTTGCTTATTAATTATGCAATGTCGTGTAGCAGGTCATTTGCCGGCTTTCGATACAGGGATACAGGGATACAAGGGATGGAACCGGTTTATGATTTAAATCAAGATTCCGGCACCGGTCAGTGCAAGGATAAACCCGTAACCCTAAGGAGACACCAATGTCTGTAGAACACCATGACCTGCACCACGAATTTCCGGAATTTCATGACAAGATTCACGAATTGAAGACGCATGATGCGCATTTTCGCAAACTGTTCGATGAATACCATGAGCTGACCCGTGAAATCGAGAATATGGAAAACGAGGTCACTCCGGCGTCCACCAGGACCGAGGAAGAAAAAAAGTTACGTCGTGTCCTGCTCAAGGATGCCATGTACGACATGCTCAAGAAGTAAACTCCACTACTGCCAGGCAGTAGGGTCCACCGCGTAGTATTCCCTTAATACCTCAAACAGCTCCGCATGCCTCTTGCGGAGCTGGTGCGGTTTTTCGAAAAACGTCTCCGTCGCCACCGCGAAGAATTCGGCGGGATTGGTGGCGCCGTAATAATCCATCACCGATTCGTGGTGATGATGGAAATCCTCATTCAGTTCCTCGAACTCCTCCGACAGGATTTGCGCCCAGGCCGTGTAGTTGCCGCCATGCATCACGGGCGCACCGTTAGCCGAACCCGATTCACTGTCCAGCTGGTGCGAGAATTCATGCAGGACCACGTTGTCGCCGTCGTGGATATTGGCAGCGCCATGCCTGACGTCATCCCAGGACAGGATGACCTTGCCGTAATGCCATGACTCGCCCAGCAGGCCGTGACCGTGGTCCTCTATGTCGACGATGCCATCATCGTTTTCTTCATGGCCGAGGTTGCTGACGAATGCGTCGGGATACACCAGGATGTGTTTCAGGCGCGGATAGACAGCGGTGCGTCGGTTCAGCAGCAGCAGGCAGGCCTGTGCGGCAATGGTGATGCGGATCTCGTCGGTGATGACCTGTCCACCGCAGCCATGGAAGGTTTTATGGGCTAGAAAGCGCTGTATGTTGTCGCGCAGTTGTTGCTGTTCGCCGGGGGCAAGACGGTTCACGTAAGGAACTGCCCGGACGAGGTGTTGCTGCCAGGCATCCGGAAACGGGCGCGCGACGATGCGGCGGTCGCGCCAGCCGGGATACGAGTACCCGACCACCACTACAAGGACTATTAACAGTATTATGGATAATTCGGTGATGGCCAACGTGTCATCCTTTCCTCTTTCCTCTGCTCTACTGCTGCCCCTGTTCGATCTCGTCCCAGCGTGCATAGAGCTTTTCCAGCGCTGCCTGGGCGGCGGTGACCTGTTTCATGAACGCATCGATGGCATCCTTGTCCCTGTCGTAAAAGGCGGGTTCGGAGATGGTCTTTTCCAGTGCGGCCAGTTCCGCCTCTGCGGTCTCGATTTTTCCCGGCAGCTGGTCCAGTTCCCGCTGCAGCTTGTACGACAGCTTGCCGGGTTTGGCCGGCTGCTGGGTTTGCGGTTTCTGCTTGTGCCCGGTGTTGCTCCCGGGCGATGCTTTCTCATGCAGGGGATTCGGGTCAAAGGTGCCACCCTGGCGCACCCAGTCCTGGTAGCCGCCGACGTAGTGCCTGACCTGGCCATTGCCTTCGAAGACGATGGAGCTGGTCACCACGTTGTCGAGGAAGGCGCGGTCATGGCTTACCAGCAGCAGGGTGCCCTCGAATTTCATGAGTATCTCTTCGAGCAGTTCCAGGGTTTCCATGTCGAGGTCGTTGGTGGGCTCGTCGAGAACCAATACGTTGGCGGTTTGCGTAAACAGCCTTGCCAATACGGCACGATTTTTCTCACCGCCTGAGAGTGCGCCAATAGGCGTTTGAGCACGATCTTTGGCGAACAAAAACTCCGACAAATAGGAGTAGGCGTGTCGCTTATGCCCGTTGATTTCGACGAAAGATTGACCACCACAAACTGCGTCCATGAGGCTCATCTTGGGGTCGATTTCGGAGCGAAGCTGGTCTGAGTAGGCGATTTCCAACTTCGTGCCCAAAGTCACCTTGCCCTTCAGTGGCTTCAGGTGCCCCAACATTGTGTTGAGTAGGGTGGTTTTACCCGCGCCATTCGCTCCCACAATGCCGACTCGATCGCCCCTCTGAACAATCAAATTCACGTTCTCTAAAATTGCCTGCCCATTAAACCCAGCGGAAACCCGCTCGAGTTCCATGACCTGCTTGCCCGATTGCTGGGCATCGCCGATAGAAAAGGACGCCTTGCCCGTAACTTCTCGGCGTTCAGAACGCTCCTGGCGCATGGCCTTGAGTGCGCGTACTCGTCCTTCATTACGTGTTCTTCGAGCTTTGATTCCTTGGCGAATCCAGACTTCTTCCTGTGCTAATTTCTTGTCGAACTCCGCATTGGCTTTGGCTTCTGCGGCTTCTAATTGCTCTTTGTAGCCCAAGAATCCGCGATAATCGCCTTTCCAAATCTTTAAATGACCTCGATCCAGTTCCGCTATGGTGTCCGCAATTTTTTGCAAGAACCGACGATCGTGCGTGACGAGAACGATGGCGCCTTTGAAATCCGCCAATTGTTCTTCTAG
>JALRBG010000253.1 GCA_023257855.1 Pseudomonadales bacterium
CCGCTTCCGTGTCGAGCTCGACACCCTCGTCGCGGGCACCGCGGCTGAATTCCCACGCAGACAGGAAATTCATGTACTTGACGATGCTGTCCCAGCTCTGGCGCAGGGCCTGTTCGGGATCGGCGGCGTGCAGGTCGGCGATGGAGGCGGCGTATTGGCGTACTTCCGGGCCTGGCACCTGGTGGCAGTCGATGCAGTTCATGATGAAGGCGGCCTGTTCCCTGCGATCGGGCAGGCGCTGGGTCAGCCAGGCGGAGGCAGGTGCTGTATCGACCTGGTTGGCCTTCATCTGCATCACGAAAGTCAGGTCGACAGCACGACGGTCACCGGCCTGGATGCGGTCGACCTGTTCATAACCGAGTCCCCGGGCGCCGATATCAGAAGCGCTGGTGATGCGTTCGGAAAAATCCTCGGGAAAGGCAAAACTGCCGTCGCTGCCACTGAAGACCGTGACGACACTGGCACCGCGGGCATTGGCATCCCGCGTGTAAATGACCTGCATGCCGGGCAGGGGATTGCCGTTGGTGTCCAGCACATGGCCGGACAGGGTGGCGGCACTGACCGGGGCCAGGTAGCAGGCCAGCGTCATTGCCAGGGTAGTAAGCCAGAGGCGTTTGTTGTTCATCGTTGGATTTCCCGTGTGTGAATATCGTTACCGGCGGATAGCACGCAAAAAGGCGAGCACTTTTTCCAGCTCGGCCGTGGAGTAGGCACCGATCCAGTCAACATGTTCCCAGGTGGAGCCTTCGGAAATGGAGAGGGGCACTTCTGCCGGAATGGTGCGCATCACCGGAGGCACAACCGTCAGGTCGTAGAACAGGGTGCCGGAAATTCCCTGCGCCAGTATGACTGCCGGCATATCTTCATCACCCAGGTGGACGGTTTGCACCGCCGCAGTATCCAGGTTGCGCAACGCCCTGACGGTGGCAGGTACGTTGAGGATGGGTGCGGCTACCGGAATGCCGATGCCTTCCACTTCGTGGCAGGTGGAGCAGCGGGCCAGGCCCTTGTCATAAGCATCGAAAAACAGCTCGCGCCCTTCCTGCTCGGCACCGGCCAGCGGTATGCGTTTAGGGTTGGCCACTTCTATGCCCAATCCGGCCAGGGGATTGTCGGGCGTGAACTGCGGATTGGTAATACCGTTGAGGCCGGCTACGTAGGTAAGCACAGCGTTCAGGTCTTCGCTGGAAAGGGCGTTGGCAAACCCGACCATCTGTGTATCAGGCACTCCATTGGCTGTCACTGCGGCTATATAAAGGGCATCGAAACCCCTGGCAGCAAGGCGCGGCGCGCTGGCGGCAATACCGCCGGGGCCATGGCAGAAGCTGTTGGAGCAGGTGGTCCGGTATATCTCTTCACCCCGCTGGCTGACGGGGTCATCAAGGCTGGCTGCGAAAGCGCTGCTCAGCGTTGCGTTGACAGCCAGGCCCATTACAACCAACAGGGCGCTCTTTAGCGTGCGTTTCATGTGGTTTTTCATCATGGCATCTCCGGCAGGGTGAATACCATCATGGCAGAGCCCGACCTGAAGGTTTCGCCGGGAAAGAGGGCGCTCACCATGCCGGCATTCAGGCTGCTTTGCCAGCCCACGGGGGTCGCGATGAACTGCTTGCCATCAATGGCATAGGCAACAGAGGAGCCCCTGTGACCGGCGCCGGTCTGGAACTGCCAGAGCAGTTCGCCGCTCAGGGCATCAAAGGCCAGGAACCAGCCTTCGGGATCGCCGGTAAACACCAGGTCGCCGGCAGTGGTCAGGATGGAGGCCATCAGGGCAAATTGCGAAGGCACAGACCAGACCCGCTCACCGGTGACCGGATTCCAGGCATCCAGGTGCCCGTAACTTTCACGGCCTTCCGGCAAGCCGTTGATGAAACCGCCGCTGGAGTAGAAATTGCCTTCCCGTGCTTCCTGGTCATTGGCTGTAATGTCCGTGCAAAACTCGATGGTCGGTGAGTAAAGCAAACCTGTGCGTGGCGAGAAGGCCATCTGGTTCCAGCCCCTGCCACCGAGTGGCGTTGGACACACATTAACGGTTTCACCTACTTTCGGTTCCTTGCGGCCCAGCAGTTCGCCATTCTCACCTATGCCAGTTATCCATGTGGAAACTTCCGTGGTGGAGAAGGCGCCCAGGTATTCGCCGTTGGTGCGGTCCAGCACAAAGAGCACGCCGCTCTTGTTCATGTGGGCGAGGATTTTCCGGTCACGACCATTAATTTCGCGATCCATGAGAATGACTTCGTAGGCCGAGTCAAAATCCCAGACATCGCGGGGAACTTCCTGGTAGTGCCAGGCCAGTTCACCGGTGTTGGCATGGAGGGCGACGACGCTGGCCGTGTAGAGATTGATGCCGTCTTCGTCGGCGCGGCCGTCCGGTGTGCGATCACCAGAATAGAAATCACCGGCCGCGTTGCCTGTGCCCCAGTAAACCAGGTTGAGCTCGGGATCATAGGAGCCTGTCATCCAGGGGGCGCCACCGCCGTATTTCCAGCTGTCGCCCTTCCAGCTGTCATGGCCGGGTTCGCCGGGTCCGGGAATCACGTGGAACCGCCACCTGAAGCGTCCCGTTTCTGTATCAAACGCAGTCAGGTAGCCGCGAAATGCCCCGTCACCGCCATTCTGCCCGACAATGACCATGTCCTTGACGATTAATGGCGCGGAAAGAATATTGCAACCGCACTGGCGTGAATCATCGACATAGACTTTCCAGGCTTCGCGTCCGGTCTGCCTGTCAACGGCGACAAGGGCGTGATCCAGCGTACCCATGATGACGTGATTTTCGGAAACGGCGACGCCACGACTCTGGACAAAGGCACCGGCACTGCCGGGTTTCACAAAGTCAGGACGGAAAGCGTGTTCATATTTCCACAGCACTTCACCGCTGGCTGCATCGAGGGCATATATCCAGTTGCTCTTGGTGGAGATATACATGACACCGTCGATAACGATGGGGGTCGAGGTGAGACCGTCACCGTAATCATCGGTATTGAAAACCCAGGCAGGGCGCAGCTGGTGCACGTTGCTGCGGTTGACCTGGTCGAGTCCACTGTAACGCCAGGCGGCCTGACTGCCGCCGTAGCTGGGCCAGTCGGCACCGGTGGCGCCGTCAAGGGCGCCCTGCTGGGACAGGACAGAAGGTGGTGTGATCAGTAAAAACAGGTACAACAGATGCCGCGAGTGTTGGCACAGGTTGTGAAAAGTACGCGTCATGGAATCCCCTTGAAAGCTGCCGGTATTGTTCTGGTTGTGCCGGCGCTGAATCGATTAAAGCATTCCCAAAATTTATGTCAACAACGGGGTCTGGACTTGCTAAAAGCCCTTTGGCGGGCATAAAAAAAGCCGGCACAGGGCCGGCTTTTGTAGAGTGCTGTTATCCGTTTTACGGATTGACCATGGCAGGGTCCCAATGCTCGTCAGCCTTGCCGTCAACGAAACGCCAGGTGTCGAACCAGGTAGTGTAGTAGAACTCGCCTTCATTGCGCGGATGCGGATAACGGCGCGGCATCATGACGGTGACCAGGTCGTCCTCAGCAGTTACCGAAACCACTTCAGTGGTCAGCTTGCCGCAGTTGTCCACGCGCGGACGATTCATGACCTCGGTGAAATAGTAGATAACACCTGCCAGGCCGGAGGCGGCGTTGGGGTTGTGCTGGATGTAGGCGTCGGTCAGCCATTCGTCTGCACGGTCCCACTGGTTGCATTGCAGTAGCTCGCGCATGATGTGCAGGGCAGCCTGCTTGTTGCGGTGCAACGCCGGGTCGCTGTCGGTAAAGAGCGATTCGGGATCATCGACACCCACAACGGGTTCCTGCGCGAACAGGGAAAAACTGGACAGCAGCATCAACGATGCAAATATTTGGGTCAGGGTCTTCATGGATGGTTTCCTCTATTTATCGTTTGCCGGACTCCCCGGGGCGGCTATTGTAACCACAGTTGCAGGGAATAATCGAACCCTGGACTATCGGGGTGCCAGCTCGAATACCAGCAGGACGTTGCCGGTGTCGCCGTTCTTCACGCCCACGTAACCGGAAGTCACCAGCAGCAGGCCGTCCTCGACCACCTGGCCGACGGCGCCCAGGGAACCGCCTTCGGCAGGCACGTCATTGATGGTCTCGAACGCACGCGCGGTGTTGTATTCCCACAGGGTATCTCCGGTTGTGGTGGATAAGGCGCGCAGCATGCCGTCCCAGCCCGGTGACAGGAGAATGTCGTGGCTGAGGGTTACCGGTCCTTCCAGGCCGGGATGGTTTTCCATGCCGGCCACGGGTGGAATTGTGCGTTGCCATACCACGGCGCCATCGGCGTGGCTTACCGCGGCTATGTCATTGTTGCCCATGCCCCAGTAGCTGTTGTTGGCATCGGCAGCGCCGCCCCAGACGATCTTGCCGCCGAACACGGTGGTGTCTTCCACGAGCGCGGTTTGCCAGAGCACGTTGCCGCCGGCACGGTCATACGCGCGTACTATGCCGCTTTTCTGGCCGGCCACGAGGATGGTGCCGGATGTGGTCGTCACCAGCATCGCCGGTGAGCCGTAATCCTGGTCCGGCCCGCATTCGTCAAATGCGTTTGGTGTCATGCAGATCACCGTCCAGATATCGCCGGCCGTGCCCTGGTGGTTCCAGCGGATTTCGCCGTCAGCCAGGCCGAGTGCCATGACCGCATCGGTGGCGATGTCGGCAGGGGCGCTGTAGGCATCGCCGGTGGTGACATACAGTTGGCCCAGTTCTTCATCAAGTGTCGGTGCGCTCCAGATGGCGCCGCCCGAAGGGCCGAATTTGCCTTCGCCGGTTTCCTGCACGGGGGACTGGATGGTGTAGGTTTTCCAGACGGTTTCTCCATTCAAGGCATCCAGTGCCACGACACTGCCGCGAAACGAACAGCAGGGGTAGGTCGGCACTGCACCAAGCCCTTCCTCGCTGGACGATATCCCGATAATGACCCGATCGGCACTGGTCATGCCTTCGAGGTAAACGAACTGCGGCGCCCCGGTAATGATGGCGGCGCGATGGTCTTCCACTTTGGTCTTCCAGACCGGGCTGCCGGTCATGGCATCCACGGCATAGACGTTGGCGCTGCGGTCACCGAACACCAACAGCCAGCGACCAGCTATCTGCTCGATGAGGGGCATGGTCCTGACGCCGTTGTCAGCCTGGAATATCCAGTCTTCGCAGCCTGTCTCGCGATCGAGTGCATATACTTTGCCATTCTCGTCGCCGATGAAAATCCGGTTGCCCTGTAGTGCCGGGTTGCCGATGACGGAGCGTACGCCTGCAAAACCGTAGGCCCATTTCAGGGACAGTCGGGGCAGGCTGCTGCTGTCGAGAGGATTGGCGGGATCATTATTTGACCGCGTGTTGGCAGGAGAACCACCCCAGCCGCGCCAGGTGTCCTGTGCAGCCGAACGGAACTGGTTGTCAGCGCTGCAAGGCGAGGCAAGTGCCAGCGGTGACAGGCTGAGCAGGACAAGCACGGCAACAAATTTCTGGTATTGCATGGGCAGGCTCCGTTTTTCCCGATTGTAGATGAAATTGAGGACTTTTAGTCGATGGCGCCGGGATTGTGGTAGATGTTGAAGCTGCTGGTGCCGAGAAAACCCACCAGCGTGACATTGAATTCCTGGGCCAGTTCGACGGCCAGGGAAGAGGGAGCGCCGACGGCGACGAGCATGGGGCAGCCGGCAACGAGGGCTTTTTGCATCAGCTCGAAACTGGCCCGGCCGCTGACGATGATGCCCATCTCCCTGAGCGGCAGCAGGCGGGCACGCAGCAAGCCGCCGATGAGCTTGTCCATGGCGTTGTGGCGGCCGACATCCTCCGTAACATTGAGGATTTCACCATGGTCATTGAAGGTTGCCGTAGCATGACAGCCGCCGGTCTGGTGGAACAGCGACTGTTTTTCCCTGAGCCTGGCGCCAAGGTTGTACAGCAGCTTGCGCGACATGGTGAAGTCGTTGTCGAGCAGGGCGTCATAGCCGCTGGTGCTGAGCGCCTCAAGGGACGCCTTGCCGCACACACCGCAGCTCGATGAGGTGTAGAAATGCCTGTCGAGCCGGGCGATGTCGAAAACGGCTTCGTTGTGCAGTTCCAGGCGAATGACGTTGTCAGCACTGTCATCGATGGACTCGATGTCGTTGATGTCGCGAATGATGCTTTCACTGTAGAGAAAGCCGCAGGCAAGATTGAGATCGTCGCCCGGCGTGCGCATGGTGATGGAAATGCTTTTGTGCATGCGGCCCTTGAGGGCGTCGCGGTAACCAAGGCGAATCTCAAGGGGCTCCTCGACCGCCACAATGTCGTCTTTTTCCTGGCGGTCACCGGGGCGCACAGTGGTGATGGTGATATTGGCGTGTGGTTTGCCGTTGTCTGTCATGGCATTCTCAATTTGCCGGCCTGATCAGGCGCTGGCGTTTCGGCGTCAGGATCACGTCGGCCGCCCGTACCGGGAAATCTCCACCGGGCAGGTCGTTGAAATAGTGCTCCAGTGTATTGCCCACGGCGGGAAAGGCAATCTCGGTCCATGGAATTTCCTCGCGCCCGAACAGGCCGACCTCAAGGCTTTCGGGTCCGGCGGCAAAATCCAGGTCGAGCAGCGTGGCCCGGTAGAACAGGTGAACCTGGTTGATGTGCGGAAGATTGAAGTAGGCATACAGGCCATGCAGGTCGATGCGGGCGCAGGCTTCCTCGCGGGTTTCACGCAGGGCGGCTTCCTGGGTGGTCTCATCATTCTCCATGAATCCGCCAGGCAGGGTCCACAAACCGTAACGGGGTTCTATGGAGCGTTTGCACAACAGGACCTTGTCTTCAAAGCAGGGCAGCGAACAGACGACGATGCGCGGATTCTGGTAATGGATTTCACCGCAGGCATTGCATATGAAGCGTTCCCGATCGTCGTTTTCCGGTTTCCTGAAACTGAGTTCGCCGGCGCAGGCGGGGCAATATTTCATGTGGTTACTGTTTCAAGGTGAAACAACATTTACGGTGGTCAGGTGAACAGTGTCTGCTGCGTTACTTCTTCGGCCGTGCTGGGTTCCTGTGCCCACATCTTCACGGTCCTGATGGCGTTGTCCTGAACGTTGAGGATTTCTGCGCAGTGATAAGGCAGGCGCACGCAGACATTTTTTTCCGGGATCATCTCGAGCATTTCGGTCAGCAGGCCGTTGAGCGTTTTTGGCCCGTCGATGGGCAGGTCCCAGTCCAGCGCCTTGTTGATTTCACGAACGGTGGCGGTGCCGTCGATGATATAGGTGCCGTCCGGCTGCGGATGGATGTCATCGGTTTCCTCTGACAGGTTGGTGGTGAAGTTGCCGACGATTTCCTCGAGGATGTCCTCGATGGTGATAATGCCCTGCACGTCGCCGTATTCGTCTACCACTATCGCCATGCGTTTCTTGTTGTTCTGGAACTTGAACAACTGGGTGTGCAAGGGGGTAGATTCAGGAACGAAGTAGGCCTCCTCGATCAGCTGCATCAATTCAGCCTTGTTGATCTCCTCGATGTCGATGAGCTTGCTCATGTTGCGCATGTGCAAGAAGCCGATGACCTCGTTGAGATCCTTCTTGAATACCGGCAAAAGGGTGTGGGAGCTCTTGCTGATGGTTTCAAGAATTTCGTCGATGTCGTCGTCCAGGTCGATGCCGACCACCTCATTGCGCGGCACCATGATGTCCTCGACGGTAGCCTTTTCCAGGTCCAGGATGTTCAGCAGCATGCCATGGCGCTTGCGGGGAATGAGACCGCCGCTTTCATCGAGCACGGTGCGCAGTTCCTCCTTGGTCAGGTGCAGTGAGTTGCCGCCTTCCACTTTCAGGCCGCATAGCCGCACGAGCCCGTTAGAGACCTTGTTGATCATCCATACCGCAGGGTAGAACACCTTCATCAGGACAATCAGCAGCAGTGATGACGGGTAGGCCACTTTTTCCGGGTACAGGGCGGCGATAGTCTTTGGTGTCACTTCGGCAAAAACCAGTACGATGATGGTCAGCAGTACCGGGGCCAGGATGAAACCGAGATTGCCCCACAGGCGCACGGCGATGGCGGTGCCTACGGATGCGGCGATGAAGTTCACCAGGTTGTTGCCGATCAGGATCAGGCCGATGAGGCGATCAGGCTGGTCCAGCAGCTTGCCGGCGCGAATGGCGCCGCGATGGTTGTGCTTGATCAGGTGGCGCAGCCGGTAGCGGTTCAGGGCCATCATGGCCGTTTCCGAACTGGAGAAATAGGCGGACATCAGGATAAGGAATACCAGGACGCCCAGCAGGACAGTAAGTGAAGTTTCTTCCAATTGAATTGCCAGTTAGTTGCGTTTAAACACGATCCAGGATGATTTCGAGGACGAACTTGCTGCCGAAATAGGCCAGGATCAGGAAAGCAAAGCCGGTCAGGATCCAGCGGTTGGCGGTTTTGCCGCGCCAGCCGAGCTGATGCCTGCCCCAGAGCAGGATAGCGAACACGAGCCAGGAAATACTCGACAACACGGCCTTGTGGCTCAGGTGCTGGCCGAAGAAATCCTCCATGAACATGACGCCGGTCAACAGGACGCCTGTGAGCAGCAGCAGGCCGAGCCACAGCATTTCGAAGAGCAGTGCTTCCATGGTTTCCAGCGGCGGCAGGTGACTGACCAGCGTGAAGGAGCGTTTCTCCTTCAGCAGGCGGTTCATGAACGAGATCAGCACGGCCTGGAAGGCAGCGATGGTCATGATGCTGACGGCCAGGATGCCGAGCAGGATATGCAGGCCGACGCCGGCAGAGAGGTTTTCCACCGGGTCATACGGGCTCGGCAGGATGACGGAAGCGAGCAGGCACACCAGGGCGAGCGGAAACAGGTAAAGGAACAGGTTGTCGAGAGGCTTTTTCCAGCTGCTCATGAGCACGGCCACCACAATGACCCAGCTCACCAGTGACGCCACCTTGGAAAAACCGAAATCGATGCCTTGCGGCTGCAGCGTGATCAGTAGTATCACGACGAAGTGGGTGGCCACGGCTACCGTGCCGGTGGCCAGGACGCGGTTACGGTTCTGGTGGTCAGTGGTCAGGTTCTGGCGCTGGAAGAAGAACCCCAGGCCGTAGCTGATCGCCGCAACGAAACTGGCCAGGGTGCTGAGGATGGGAGTTAACATGGCAAAAGTCTCTCACAACGGGCTTCGGCGTTGAAGTTCTTTTTCGGCAGCGAGGGCAGGAATTAATTGGCCTGCAGCCCTGTGTTCACGCCGCCTGATTTTGTAGAATGGCGCCCTTCGCTACATTTCGATCCGACCTGACAGGAAAAATGCAGACGCATGTTTGAGAATTTAACCGACAGACTATCGCACACCCTTCGCAGCCTGACAGGCAAGGCCGTCCTGACGGAAGACAATATCCAGGAAAGCCTGCGTGAAGTCAGGCGTGCCTTGCTGGAAGCGGACGTTGCACTCCCCGTCGTCCAGGAATTCGTCGACAAGGTGAAGTTCCGTGCCGTCGGCCAGGAAGTCAGCAAGAGCCTGACACCGGGCCAGGCCTTCATCAAGATCGTGCAGGCAGAATTGCAGACGCTGATGGGTGAGGCCAACGAGGCGCTCGACCTGAAGGTGACGCCGCCGGCAGTGATGCTTATGGCTGGCCTGCAGGGCGCCGGTAAAACCACCACGGTGGCCAAGCTGGCATTGTGGCTCAGGAATACCCAGAAAAAGTCTGTCATGGTGGTGAGCGCCGACGTCTACCGCCCGGCTGCCATCAAGCAGCTCGAAACACTGGCCGGAGAAGTCGGCGTTACGTTCTTCCCCAGCAATCCTGAACAGAAACCCGAGCATATCGTCAGGGACGCCATTGCCGCGGCGAAAAAACAGTTTATCGATGTGCTGTTCATCGATACCGCCGGACGCCTCGCCGTGGACGAGGAGATGATGGCCGAGATCAAGGCCCTCCATGCCGTAGCCAACCCGGTGGAGACGCTGTTCGTGGTCGACGCCATGACCGGCCAGGATGCAGCAAATACCGCCAAGGCCTTCAACGATACGCTGCCGCTGACCGGTGTCATCCTGACCAAGGCCGATGGTGATGCCAGGGGCGGTGCCGCGTTGTCGGTGCGCCATATCACCGGCAAGCCCATCAAGTTCCTGGGAATAGGGGAGAAAGTCGACGGCCTCGAAGCCTTCCACCCGGACCGTGTCGCCTCCCGCATCCTCGGCATGGGCGATGTCCTGTCGCTGATCGAGGATGTCGAGAAGAAGGTCGACAAGGAGAAAGCCGAAAAACTGGCGAAGAAGATCAAGCGTGGCCAGCGTTTCGACCTGCAGGATTTCAAGGAACAGCTCGAACAGATGAAGAACATGGGCGGCATGGCGAACATGCTCGACAAGATGCCCGGCCTGAGCAGCGCCCAGAAAGCTGCCGCCGGCATGGTGGACGACAAGACCTTCGGGCGCATGGAGGCGATCATCAACTCCATGACAGCCAGGGAGCGCCAGCGGCCGGAACTGCTCAACGGCTCCCGCAAGCGCCGCATCACGCAGGGATCCGGCACTTCCGTCCAGGACCTCAACCGCCTGCTGAAACAGCACAAACAGATGCAGAAAGTCATGAAAAAGATGAAGGGCGGCGGCATGGCGAACATGATGCGCGGCCTTGGCGGCATGGGTGGCATGAAACCGCCCGGCGGCTTCCCGAGGATGTAAAACCCACACCAAAAAAACCCACAGTTTTTGGTAACTTACAGTTTCAAACCGAAAAATTTTCCCGTAGAATACCGGCCTTTTTTCCGGTCCTGGATTTTGTGCATGACAAGACCCTGGTGCGGGAACCGGTACAAAGTAATATTTCTCAGCGGAAACAAATAGTTATGGTAACAATCAGACTTTCAAGAAGCGGTGCAAAGAAGCGTCCTTTCTACCACCTGACAGTAGCGGACAAGCGCTTTGCCCGTGATGGCCGTTTTATCGAGCGCATCGGGTTCTTCAACCCGGGTGCCCGTGGCCAGGAAGAAAAGCTGCGCGTCGACATGGAGCGGGTGAAGTACTGGCAGGGCCAGGGCGCCATCGCCAGCGACCGTGTTGCCAGGCTGCTGAAGGATGCCGAAAAGGCAGTGACCACAGCCGCCTGATAAGGCAGCGCTGCGGAATGCTTGATGACGCAGCCCTCCGGCCAGCCTGAAGGATATACAACACTGGGCAGGATCGGTGCGGCAGTCGGCATCAAGGGTTGGGTCAGACTGATCTCGTTTACAGACCCGGCCGACAACATCCTCCAATACCGGCATTTCATCCTGGCACCGCAACCTGCAGGCGGTGCAGCGGCGATTGCGCCGGACAGGGCAGAGAGGATAGAGATCGACGAGAGCAGGATCCAGGGCAAGGATTTCATCGGCCACATACGCGGCTGTGATGACCGCGAGCTGGCCAGGCAGTACACGGGTCGTGAATTGCTGGTGGAAAAGGCCGCGTTGCCGGACCTGGAAGAGAACGAGTTTTACTGGTTCCAGCTGGAAGGCCTGCAGGTCGTCAACCTGCATGACGAGACACTCGGAACCGTGCATCACCTGATCGAGACCGGGGCGAATGATGTCCTGGTGGTGAAACCGACAGACCAGAGCCTGGATGACCAGGAGCGGTTGATACCCTGGATTCGGGGACAGGTGATAAAGCAGGTCGACATAGCGGGCGGAATTGTCCGGGTCGACTGGGAAAGGGATTACTGAACAGCAAAACCATGCGGGCAGGAATCATCACACTTTTCCCGGAGATGTTTACTGCGGTCAGTGACTATGGTGTCACCGGCCGGGCCATCAGGGATGGCCTCGTCGAGGTGAGTTACTGGAATCCCCGGGACTATACCGAAGACAAGCACCGCACTGTGGACGACCGGCCTTATGGCGGCGGCCCCGGGATGCTGATGAAGACCGGGCCGCTGGAACAGGCCGTGGGAGCCGCTAAGGCTGCCATGCCCCAGGCGAAGGTGATTTACCTGACGCCGCAGGGCAGGGTCCTGGACCAGGCCGCCATCAACAGGCTGGCTGGCGAGGAAGCACTCATCCTGTTGTGCGGTCGTTATGAAGGAATCGATGAGCGCGTCATCGAAACCCAGGTGGATGAAGAGTGGTCACTGGGAGATTACGTGCTCAGCGGCGGGGAACTGGCGGCCATGGCATGTCTCGATGCAATTATTCGGTTGCAGCCGGGTGCGCTGGGCAGCGATGAATCCGCCGGACAGGACTCGTTCATGCAGGGCTTGCTGGATTGCCCGCATTACACGAGGCCCGAGCACTATGCAGGCAAGTCGGTGCCGGGTGTGTTGCTGAGCGGCGACCATGAAGCCATACGGCGCTGGCGGCTCAAGCAAAGCCTGGGACGAACCTGGCAGCGGCGGCCAGAGTTGCTGGAGCAACTGGACTTGACGAAAGAGCAGCAGGAATTACTGAACGAGTTTATCGAAGAAGTCGAATCGGGAAGTTGAACGTTAAAAGTTGAAAGTTAAATGCCCACGGGCAATCAGTGGTGGAAATGATGAAGAACAGCATTATCGAAAAAATTGAAAAGGCGCAGATGAAGACCAACGTGCCTGAATTCTCCCCGGGAGACACCGTGGTGGTGCAGGTGCGCATCAAGGAAGGCGATCGTGAGCGTCTGCAGGCCTTCGAAGGCGTCGTTATCGGCAAGCGCAACCGCGGCCTCAATTCCGCGTTCACCGTGCGCAAGATGTCGCACGGCGTTGGCGTGGAACGTACTTTCCAGACCCACAGCAACCAGGTGGAAAGCATCACCCTGAAGCGTCGCGGTGACGTGCGCCAGGCCAAACTGTACTACCTGCGTGACCTGACCGGTCGTGCCGCCCGCATCACCGAGAAGCTGGGCAAGAAAGGCGATTCCAGCCAGGATGACGTATCCATCGCTGCCCAGGTTGAAGCGGCAGTTGCGGAAGAGCCGATTGTTGACGAGACCACTGAACAGGACGAATCCAAGCAGGATTAATCCTGTCAGCAGGATGACCCGGCCGGGTTGAATTCTTCACTTAAATGAAGTTCCATAGTGCCGGGTCTCTTGTTCAACCGGGTTCTCATCAGCAAGACCCTTCCAGCGATCCACGTTATCTTTCCGGCAACAGCCGGATGCATACCAGGAGAAGCCAATGCAAAAAGCCGGTAAAGCCATTCTGACTTTTCTGTATCTTGTCCTGTCTTTCCAGTCGCCGCTGCACGCGCAGACTTCGGATGAGGCCATCGCCGCTATCCGCAACGTCTTCCAGACCACCCAGCCCAACATGGTCATCGAGGCCATCGTGCCCAGTCCCGTCGATGGCATGTTCGAGGTTACCCTGTTCAATGGCCAGACGATCTATGTCACCGGCGACGCTAGGTTCCTGATCCCGGGCGACATGTACGAAGCGCTGCCCGAAGGCCTGGTGAATCGCAGCGAGGAAAGCCGCAACGTGGTGCGCGCGAAGAAGATTGCCGCCGTGCCGGAAAGCGAAATGATCATCTTTGAACCCAAAGACGGGCGCAAGGCGACCATCACCGTGTTCACCGATGTCGATTGTCCCTACTGCCGCCAGCTGCATGGGGAAATGGATCGTCTCAATGAACTCGGGATCGCTGTCAGGTACCTGGGTTATCCCCGTACCGGGCTGAACACCGAGACGCACAAGAAAATGGTTTCCACCTGGTGTGCGGAAAACCCCAATGTCATGTTCACCAGCGCCACCCGCGGCGGCGCAGTGCCCGAGGCGTCCTGTAACGACCCCATTGCCTCGCATTACCAGCTGGGCAGGGAAGTGGGAGTGACGGGAACGCCGGCCCTGGTCCTGGAAGACGGCACCATTCTTCCTGGCTATGTACCGGCGGACACACTCGCAGGCTACCTCCTCGGCACGGCTCCCCAGTAAAACCTGTCCCAGGCAGCAATCCCCATGGATTGCCTGCGGAAGAACCTATCTCAACATACCTCGCGAGGTATTTTGAAATAGGTTCTTATATAATTAGCCCTTTTTTTGTGCGCGGTCGAATCGCGCAGAGTGAATGATTGTGGATCCCATCAAAATCGGAATATGCGGACTCGGTACCGTCGGCTACGGCGCCTATACCGTTCTTACCAACAACAAGGATGAAATCTCGCGTCGCGTCGGTCGTGAACTGGTCGTGTCCCATATCGGCACGCGCAGCATCAAGCCGCACCAGAACGTCGGCAAGACCAAGGTCAGCAACGATGTTTTCGCCGTAGCTGAAGATCCCGAAGTGGATATCCTGCTGGAACTCATCGGCGGTTACGATGTGGCCCGCGAGCTGGTGCTGCGCGCCATTGCCAATGGCAAGCACGTGGTAACTGCCAACAAGGCGATGATTGCCGTGCACGGCAATGAAATTTTTGCGGCCGCCCGCAAGCAGAATGTCCTGGTCGATTATGAAGCGGCGGTGGCCGGCGGCATTCCCATCATCAAGGCCATCCGCGAAGGTCTGGCAGCAAACCAGATCGAATGGCTGGCCGGCAATGGATCGAGCGGCAGCAGGGATGGCTGAACTGGTGGCGCCAGCGGCGTGCCTGCGAACAGGTCGCCCGGCCCGGCCTGCAGGCCGAACAGCTCGTCGATCGAAGCCGTACCCAGGGGCGGCGGACCCAGCCCCAGTTCGTCGCGCCAGCAGGGCTCCGGTTCTGGCATCGGTCTGGCAAAGGGGTCGGCCGCAACGACAGGCTCCGGCCTGGGTCCTGCCTGAACGGCTGCAAAGACTGCGAACGGATCATCGCTGGCTTGCATTGCAGTCGCCGTGACCCTGGCTGCCGCGCCGCCAGATCGTGCTGATGCAGGCGGCTCGACCCGCAGTTCATAGCTGCCCATCGTGAGGATCTCGCCACCCGCCAAGGACAAGCGATCGCCCTTGATCAGCGCACGGCCATCGACCAGGGTCGGGTTGCGTCCGAGATCGAACAGCCCGTAGCCCTGGCCGTCGAAATCGACCCGTGCCTGCACGCGCGAGACATGGCGCTCGGGATCGGGCAAGGGCAACTCGTTGGCAGCATCGCGCCCGATGCTCCCGCCTTGCCGGTCGAAATCGAACGCGATCGGCTGTGCCGGCGCCGCGCCGCGGTAGCGGATGACTGAGATGCGCAAGAGGACTCCTTTGGCTGCTGTCCGATATGGAACATGTGGAATC
>JALRBG010000259.1 GCA_023257855.1 Pseudomonadales bacterium
GCCGTGGATCCCTTGCGCGATGAACAGGCAGTCCAGACCTTGCGCATTGGCGCCCATGACGTCGGTGACCACGCCGTCGTCCTGGTTGTTGTGAACCTGGACATAATCGACATTGGTGCCGGACCCGACACCCTGGAAGGCGATGCCATTCAGCTCATCGAGGTCGTTGATCAGGAAGCCGGCATACTTGACGCGCAGGTAGGTGAGGCTGCCGCTGTTGTCTTCCGGATCGCTGCCGCCAAACATGCCGGAATTGCCTTCGCCAGCTGATTCGCACGGTGCCGTGGTACAGCCATTGATGGGTGCATTGCCGTTGATGACCAGGCCGCCCCATTCGCCGCGGGTGGTGGCGGTGGCGTCGAGGTCGTTGGCGCTGGTCATGGTGATCGGGTTGTCCTTCGTGCCGTTGGCCCAGATCTGGGCGCCGCGGTCGATCCAGATGAAATCGTTGCCTGACTGGCCATAGGTGGCGACACCCGGATCGATGATCAGTTTCGCATCAGAGGTGTTGTCCATGCCGATCCTGACGGCGCCGGAAATGACATAGTCGAAATTCTTGGTCAGGTGCAGGTCTTCGGTGTAGGTGCCGGTGAGTGTGCAGATCTGGTTGCCGCCCAGGGTGACCGCGGCTGTCGGTGCTTCACCATCGGGACATACGGTGTCTGAAGGAGTCGGTGCAACCTGCGCTCTTACGGCCTTGCCGTAACGGATGCCGGCGCCGCTGGGTGCGTAGCCGAACAGGACCTTGACGGTCTTGCCGGTCAGGTCTTCGCCCAGCGCTGCAGCCAGGTCGTCTTCATCGTAACTGAAGGTGGCCGGCAGCGTGCCGGTGGAATACGGCACGATGCCAAGCGATGAACTAGCCAGGTCGATTGCCAGTGAAGACCAGCCGGACTGACCTGCCTGGAAGAATTTGTTGCCCACCTTGGCCACAATCAGGATATCGCCTGTCTTGCCGACATCGCCGGCGGCAACATTGATCTGGCCCCTGACCTGGACGGTTTCTCCGGCCGGTACTGTCCCGAGATAGCTGGCGCCGCCGTTGATGGTGGCGCCGCCGGCGAAGCCCGCGCCTGAATTGCCGATCGTTGGCAGGGTGGGCAGATTGCCGGCATAGGCATTGCCCGCAATGACAGCGGCCGCCAGTGTGGAAAATTTGAAGAGGCTGGTTAATTTCATGCGCATGTTGCTCCGTTACCCGTTGTAAGGAATGTCAGTGAATTCAAGCAGTGCGCAGTGTAGGGAGCCCTTGTAAACACGGGATAAATATTAGGTTAAAGAAGGGTGTGTAACGGTAAATACACCGTTAAATTATGATTAAGTGCTTGTTAAAGCCGGGGCGTGTACCTGACGAAATTCTTTAATATTTACATGGTCTTAATATTCCACATGGCACTGAAGACTTCACAACGATCCCGGGAATTATGGTATTCTTCGCCCTCGTTTTTCAGCGCTCGACAGGGCCATGGCCTGTCGGAAAAAAGCATGCAGAAGTTCATCCGATTACCCCTTCATTTAGCCTTTATCCTCCTGATTTTCCTGGGCTTTTCCCTGCCTGCCAGGGCCCAGACGATTATCTGCCTGCAAACCACCATCGGTGATATCTGCATGGAGCTGCTGGAAACGGAAGCCCCCGTTACCGCCCAGAATTTCCTGGCCTACGTGAACCAGGGCAGCTACCGCAATTCCTTCTTCCACCTGGGCGTGAAAGGCAGCCCCGCCTACGTGCAGGCCGGCCGCTATGCCGACACCGGCGCCGGCGATATCAGTGCCCTGCAGGAAATCTTCCGCCGCCCGGCCATTGGCAATGAATCCAGCATTCCCAACACCAGGGCAACCGTGGCCAGTGTCCGTGATGACCCGAATGACCCGAACAGTGTCACCAGCCAGTACCTGATCAACGTGACCGACAACCCGGCCCTCGATGACGGCAGTCACACTGTATTTGCCCGCATCATCGGCGACGGCATGGTGGCAGTAGACTTGCTGGCCAGCTTCCCCCTCGTGGCGCTGAACGAAAACGGGTTGTCACAGGTGCCCGTGGTGGGCCAGGAAATCCCGGTATTCAATTCACCTCGCGTACTGATTTTCGAGGCGACTGTCTTCGAAGGCGAAGCATGTGAGCTTGAAGCGTCCGGTTGTGATGCCGATGGGGACGGCGGTGCCGATGCTGGTGATGGCGGCGATGGCGGTACCGGCGGAGGAGACGGCGGCGGGGAGCCCCCGACGCCCGGTGAAGGCGAGACGCTTTATGAAGATGCGGTTTGCGTCGATACCAACGTCGGCGAATTTTGTATGGAACTGCTGCCGGACGCGGCGCCGGAAACCGTGGAAAACTTCCTCAACTACGTCACCAGCGGCCGGTACGATGACACCCTTGTTCACCGCTCTGTACCCAATTTCGTGATCCAGGCCGGCGGCTACCGCTCCAATCCTCTGGGGACGGGCATCCAGCGTGACGGCACGGTACAGAATGAATTCTCATTGTCGAACTCACGGGGCACGGTTGCCATGGCGCGCATTGGCGGCCAGGTCAACAGCGCCACCAGCGAATGGTTCGTCAACCTGGTGAACAACGCTCAGCTGGATACGGTCGATGGCGGGTTCACGGTATTTGCCCGCGTCATTTCCGGCATGTCCGTCGTCGATGCCATCGGCAACCTGCCGCGCACAAACCAGCAGAATTCCCTGGGCAACGCCTTTGGCGAACTGCCGCTGACCGACCAGGACAATGACGGCATCCAGGCCGATGACCTCGTACTGGTGCACCGGGTCTATGTCACCGATGTCATCGTTGATG
Organism: Pseudomonadales bacterium; assembly: GCA_023257855.1. GTDB lineage: Bacteria > Pseudomonadota > Gammaproteobacteria > Pseudomonadales > Pseudohongiellaceae > Eutrophocola. Next base: position 2,801 of record JALRBG010000259.1, read on the forward strand.
ATTCCGACAACGGGACCGGTGGTGGCGATGGCGGCTCGGGCGGCGGTGTTACCACGACTGCAACCTACTCGGCTGTGCTGGGCACCATCAACCTGCCGGTGTACATCAATGACACGCTGTATCGGGTGATACTGGCCAGGGACACCAGCCAGTCCGGCGTGGTCCTGCGGGTCGACACCACGCGCATCTATTACCTCGCGGACGTGGGACAGGAAACCGCCACCATGAACCTGGACTCCGGCATCCTGTTTGTCCCGTCAATCAACGTCCTGGGCACCATCGTCACGGATGTCGAATTCGAACTGGTGGATTTCGAAACCCTGTCCTTCAAGCTGAGAAGTTATTCACTCGCTGCTGATTAACCGTGCTGAACCTGGTTAAAAAAGCGATCAGCATGGCGGACGGTTTCACAGAAGCCGTCGGCAAGACCGTCGCCTGGTGCTCCATCCTCATGGTGGTGGTCACCTTCTATATCGTCATCACCCGCTACGTGTTCAGTTCCGGCTCCATCGCCGTGCAGGAGTCGGTCATCTACCTCAATGCCCTGCTCTTCCTCCTGACCAGCGCCTTTACCCTGAAACATGACGGCCATGTGCGTGTCGATATTTTTTACGGCCCGGCCAGTACGCGCTACAAGGCCGTGGTGAACCTGCTGGGCGGTCTGTTCCTGCTGCTGCCTGTCGCTGTCTTCATTCTCTGGGCGAGCTGGGATTATGTCGCCGCCGCCTGGCGCATCCGCGAGACCTCGCCCGAAGCCGGCGGTATTCCCTACGTCTACCTGCTCAAGACCCTGATCGTGGTCATGGCCGTACTGGTTATCCTGCAGGGATTGACCGAAGTCCTGCGCAACCTGTTGTTCCTGTTCTTCCACGAGGAAGCGCCCGAAGAGCATGTTGAACCGACCGGCGGTGCCATCTGATGGAATTCATTCCGCTGCTGTTGTTCATTGCCGTCTGCCTGGTGCTGATGTGCGGTTACCCGGTCGCCTTCTCGCTGGCCGGAACCTCGCTGCTGTTTGCCGGTATCGGCCTGCTGACCGGCACCTTCGACCCGGCCTTCCTCAGCGCCGTGCCCAACCGCTTCTACGGCATCATCATCAACGCCAACCTTTTTGCGGTACCGATGTTCGTATTCATGGGCATGATGCTGGAAAAATCAAAGATCGCGGAAGCGCTGCTCGAAGGCATGGCGCTGCTGTTCGGCAAACTGCGCGGCGGTCTTGGCATCTCCGTGATCCTGGTGGGCATGCTGCTCGCCGCCAGTACCGGCATCGTCGGCGCCACCGTGGTCACCATGGGCGTGCTGTCCCTGCCGACCATGATTCGCGCCGGCTACAGCCCGTCGCTGGCGACCGGCACCATCTGCGCGACCGGCACGCTCGGTCAGATCATTCCCCCGTCCATTGCGCTGGTACTGCTGGGTGATGTTATCTCCAACGCCTACCAGCAGGCCCAGCTGAGCATGGGCCTGTTCCGCACGCAGAACGTTTCGGTCGGCGACCTGTTCGCCGGCGCCATGGTGCCCGGCCTGATTCTGGTGGTGTGCTACATCGTCTACATGCTGGCCATCGCCATCGTGAAGCCGGAGGCGGCGCCGCCTGCCAGGGCGGAAGACCTGGCGCGCGCCACGGTTGGCAGCTCGCTGGCGCTGACTCTGTGCAAGAGCCTGCTGCCGCCGCTGCTGCTGATCATCGCGGTGCTCGGCTCCATCCTGTCCGGAGCCGCCACACCCACTGAAGCCGCCGGTGTCGGCGGCCTTGGTGCCATGCTGCTGGCCGTGGCCAAGCGCCAGCTCAGCGTCGCGATATTCCGCGATGTCGCCCTGTCCACGGCAAAAGTGACGGCCATGGTTTACATGATCCTGCTGGGCGCGGCGATTTTTTCACTGGTGTTCCGCGGTTTCGGCGGCGACGTCATCGTGGAGGACATCTTCACCGACATGCCCGGCGGCGTGGTGATGGCCACCATCATCGTCATGCTGGTGGTGTTCCTGCTTGGCTTCATCCTCGACTTCATCGAGATCACCTACATGGTGGTGCCGATCGTCGGGCCCGTCCTGCTGGCCATGGGCCTGGACCCGGTGTGGCTGGGAGTGATGCTGGCGGTGAACCTGCAGACTTCGTTCCTGACCCCGCCCTTTGGGTTCTCACTGTTCTACCTGCGCGGCGTCGCGCCGGACAGCATCAAGACCACGCAGATCTACAAAGGCGTAATTCCGTTCATTGCCATACAGCTCGCCATGCTCGGTATGCTGACGCTGTGGCCGCAGCTGGCCACGTGGTTGCCCGCCTTGCTCAAATCGCTATAAAGCATGAGACATAAAAAAAGCCGGCAATTGCCGGCTTTTTTGTAAGAATCGCTCGCTATTACAGTTTGCGTGCGCGGGTATAGGCTTCCTCCGACACGTCCTGGTACTCGGACATGCTGGCCTCGAATTCGCGGTAGGACTGGTGGATCCTGGCGCCCATCGGGCTGAGGTCCGCCAGCTTGTCGATCTCTTCCTGGGCGATGGTGTTCAGCTCGTGCAGCAGGTCCTCGGGAAACTGGCGCGGTACAACACCGTGGTTTTCCTCGAGCTCCTGCAGGGACAGGGCATTGCGCGCCAGGAATTCATTGGTCATGCCCAGTGCCACGGCTTCCACGGCCGTGCGCAGGATTTCCTGCAGGTCGGCAGGTAGGGCCTCGAACTTTTGCTTGTTGAAGGTGAACTCGATAATCGCGCCGGGTTCGTGCCAGCCGGGATAGTAGTAATAGTCGGCGATCTCATAGAGACCGAAAGCCAGGTCGTTGTAGGGCCCGACCCATTCGGTGGCATCGAGGACGCCGGTCTGCAGGGCGGTGAACAGTTCGCTGCCAGGCATGTTGACCGGCACGCCGCCAAGGCGCGACAGGATATCCTGGGCGAGGCCGGGGATGCGCATCTTCAGGCCGCGGAAATCTTCCTTGGAATTGATTTCCTTGTTGAACCAGCCGCCCATCTGCACGCCGGTTGACCCGCTGGACATGGGAATCAGGTTGAACGGTACATACAGTTCCTCCCACAATTCCATGCCGCCGCCATACTGGATCCAGGCCTGCATTTCCTGGCCGTTCATGCCGAAGGGGAGTACCGAGAAAAACTGCGCCTCGGGTACCTTGCCCTTCCAGTAGTAGGCCGCGCCATGCCCGATCTCCGCTGTGCCTGCGCTGACCGCGTCGAACACTTCCAGGGCCGGCACCAGTTCGCCGTCACCGTAGACGCGGATCTTCATGCGCCCGTTGGACATGGCCTCCACCTTTTCCGCCAGCAGCTCCGGCGCACGGCCGAGGGCCGGGAAATTCTTCGGCCATGTGGTGACGAGTTTCCACTCGTAGGTTTGCTGCGGCTCGGCTGCGCCGCCCGCGGCCGTTTGCGCGTCGCCGCCGCAGGCCTGCAGCAATAATGCCGTCGTGGTCAATGCGGCCAGTTTGAATAGATAGTTACCCAAGATTGCTTATCTCCCTTTCTTGTACCCTGTACCTTGTCTCCGGTGTCGGCAAACGACCTGCGGTCTATGCCGACCCACATCCCGGTTCTTCTGTCGGATGGCGGCCTTAGCGGACCTTATCCGACCTACAGCGCTTCGAGTTTGGCATAAGACATGACGAGCCACTTACCGCCGACGTCGTCGAAGTTGATCTGCACCCGCGCATTGGCGCCACTGCCCTCGTAATTGAGGACCACGCCCTCGCCAAACTTGGGATGCCTGACCCGTTGCCCGAGGCTGATGTCCGTGCCGGTGACTTTGTCCGAGCCGTGAAGAGCGCCGATAATATCATGATTTTCCGCGGAAATTCCCCGGTATTCCCTAGTCCGGCGGACCTCGCCTTTCATGCGGATTTCCTCGACCAGGTCGGCCGGGATCTCCCGCAGGAACCGGGAGGGCCGCGTGAGCTGCTCCTCGCCATGCAGGCGCCGGGATTCGGCATGGGTGAGATAGAGTTTCTGGCGGGCGCGGGTGATGCCGACATAACAGAGCCGCCGCTCCTCCTCGAGGCCGGCGAGGTCGTCCATGGACATCTTGTGCGGGAACAGCCCTTCCTCCATGCCGGTAATGAATACCAGGGGAAACTCCAGGCCCTTGGCCGAGTGCAGGGTCATCATCTGTACCGCGTCCTCGAAGTCCGCCGCCTGGTTGTCGCCCGCATCGAGCGCCGCCTTGTCCAGGAAGGCCGTCAGGATGTCCATCTCGGTCAGCTCTTTTTCAGCAGGCGCGTCCTGAGCTTCGTTACTTATGCCGTTATTAAAGTCGCCCTGCACGAATTCCTCTTCCCGCGGCAGGTCGTCCACTTCAAAGGCCTTGGCCGCGTTCACCAGTTCTTCCAGGTTCTCGATGCGGGTACGGGCCTTTTCACCGCCCTCTTTTTCGTGATGCTGGATCAGTCCGCTCTGCCTGACCACGTACTCGGTAAATTCATACAGCTCCCTGCCGTAGACCTGGTCCTCCATGGCGTTGACTAGGGCCATGAAGTCGGAGACGTTGAGTACGGCGCGTGCCGGTATCAGCGATTTCTCGACGGCTTTCACCGCGGCCTGCCACATGGAGCAACCCTCTGCCCGGGCTATCTGGCGCATGCTGTCGACGGTCTTGGTGCCGATGCCCCGAACCGGCGTATTGATCACACGCTCGAATGCGGCATCGTCATTCCGGCTCGCCACTAGGCGCATGTAGGCCAGGGCGTTGCGAATCTCCAGGCGCTCATAAAAGCGGAAGCCGCCGTAGATCCGGTAAGGCATGGATATTCGCAACAGGGCTTCCTCGATCTCGCGAGACTGGGCGTTGGAGCGGTAAAGAATGGCGGCCTCGGTGTGGCGGTTGCCGAAATTCACCCATTTCTCGATCTGGCTGACGATGAAGCGCGCCTCGTCCTGTTCATTGAATGCGCCGTAGGTGGAGATTTTTTCCCCCTCCTTGTCCTCGGTCCACAGTTCCTTACCGAGCCGGCCGGAGTTTTTCTCGATCAGCTTGTTGGCGGCGTTGAGGATGTTGGCGGTGGAGCGGTAATTCTGTTCTAGCCTGACCAGGTCGGCATCCGGGAAATCCTTGTCGAAATTCTGGATATTTTCGATGCGCGCCCCGCGCCAGCCGTAGATGGACTGGTCGTCATCGCCGACCACGGTGATGAAGCCGTCACGCCCTACCAGCATGCGCAGCCAGGCATACTGGATAGCGTTAGTATCCTGAAACTCGTCTACCAGCACGTGGTTGAAGCGGTGCTGGTAATGCTGCAGTAGTGCCGGGTGTTTCAGCCACAATTCATGGGACCTGAGCAGTAGCTCGCCGAAGTCCACCATGCCGCCGCGCTCGCAAGCTTCCTCGTAGGCCCCGTAGACGCGGATCATCACCTTCATGAATTCCTCGCCGAAGTCCTCGAGATTGGCGGCCCTGAGGCCCTCGTCCTTCTGCTTGTTAATGAACCACTGGCACTGCTTGGCCGGCCACTTGGCCTCGTCCAGCTCCAGGGCCTTGACGATGCGCTTGACCAGCCGCAGCTGGTCATCGGAGTCCAGGATCTGGAACTTGTCCGGCAGCCCGGCCTCCTGGTGATGGGCCCTGAGCAGGCGGTGGGCCAGGCCGTGGAAGGTGCCGACCCACATGCCGCCGGCGGGACGTTCCAGCAGCTCTTCGATGCGCACCCGCATTT
>JALRBG010000074.1 GCA_023257855.1 Pseudomonadales bacterium
GTAGCTGTAAGTGCCATGGTAAACAAGCACCTTGTCGTGTAAGGGAATTTTGTAATGCTGCCTGATATCCATGGGGGCCGCCTGCTGAAAAGCGTTAAGATCGACCCCATGGGGAACCACATGTATTTTTTGGGGTGCCACGCCATCGGCGATCATTTTTTCACGGTCGTTGGTCGAAACCGCGACGATCTTGTCCGAATCTCCGCACATTTCCAGCTCGACATCTTTCAGGCTCTGGTAATTCTTTTTCGTCAGCTCAGGCACCTGATTGCGTATACGCTCGTACTCCACGTTGTGCTGAACCAACAGAATCTTGCCCCCGAACAGCGACCTGGCGTTTCGACAAGGTTTGACGTAAGCAGGAAACTCGGCCTGGTAAGCACCGACAGGTTTTCGACTGGCCAAGTAAATAGTCCTTACGGTATAGCTCATGTCCGTCAAAGGTAAGTAAAGGAAGCTGTTGCTCCGGGGAGCGCCCCGCATGCGCAATTTAAAGAAGGCAACGAACCTGGGCAGGCAGAAGTACCTGACCCACAGGGGAAACTTATGCATGCTCATCTTACCATCGGTGAACTGGTAGTAAATCTCACGGTTATCCGTCGTCAGCCAGACGTCCCTTTCCAACCGCGAGAGTGCCTCCGCAGTGCGTATGATTTTAACCGCAGCGCCATGATCGACAGGAAACAGGTCCGCTCGCGTCACCATCAGGATATCCGGTCGTGAATCCGGCCTTGGTGGACAGAGAAAGCGCTTGAACAAATAAGCGAGAAAGATCTTGAAAGTAAACGGATGGCCCTTTTTGGAAGCTGGCTCTTCAGCAAACTTACTCTCCCCTGCCTTACCGACGGCCTCAACAACTTCATTTTTTCCTCGATATTTGAAGAGATGTGCTGTTTTCTGTGGCGCCCTGATAAAGTCCAGCAGCGGCGCAATGGTGGTTGCATAATTCAATGCCGTGCCGGCCAGCTCCCGGGCTCCTGCCCGCTTACTCTCCAGCACTGCCGGATCGGCCAGTATGTCACCAAGCAGTGTCTTGAGTTCGACGGGCGAGTCTATGACCCAGCCGGCATCATATTGCCGGATTGACTCGGACAACTGCATCCAGGGATTGATGATGACGGGCAATCCGCACTCAAGATATTCCAGCGCCCTGAACGAATGGCTGAATTCGCGCTCGGTATTGCGCTCGCCCAGCTCCAGCCCGATATGCGACCGCTGCAGTTCTTCCTGCATACCGGTATAACTGAGCAGGTTTGATTTCGCATCATTGCCGGAAAACCCGGGATACGTGCCGGTAAACTCGACGAACGCCAGGTTTTTATTGCCTCCTGCCAGCCGGTCGAGCTCCAGCCTGTAGGCGGAAAAATCACGCCAGGGCCAGTCGACGCCCGCATTGACCAGTCGCACCGGCAATTCAGAGGCATCCTTCCATGGTGTCTTGCCCCGGGCGGATATCGGCACTACAGAAATTGGCGCGCGATCACGGCAATCGATACCGGCCTGCAGGAGATATGGCAGCAGCAGGTCCGCCTGCCGCTTGTTGCCAACAAGGAAATGATCCGCCCTGCTCACCATGCGCATAATGTAGTCAGTATGCTCAGGAATGGTTTCAGGCTCCTGGTACATCAGCTCCAGGACACGCGGCGCGATGAAATCGAGCACCACCGGCAGGTCGAATTCATACAGGTGGTCGAGTATGGTCCAGAAACCTGCTATGAGCAGGCAGGGATCCTGTTCCTTGATAAACTGCTGCAGTTCATCGGACGTGTGATAATGAAAACATCCGCCGGCATCGACTCGGGACGTTTCCGCGGTATAGGTGGCCTGGATGACATCGACACCGGCCAGC
>JALRBG010000190.1 GCA_023257855.1 Pseudomonadales bacterium
CCTAGATATCTGAAGCTGTAGGCTATGATTGTTTGCTTTCTGGGTCATGTTATAAGTTGGTCATTGTTTAGCCAGCTCTACAGCGTGTCGAGCCAGTCTAGACGCTTCCTCAACGAGACTGGTCTCATCCAGGCTAGCATCGACAAGGGCTGTGAAGTCATTGTCAGAGTAGTGCCTCGATTGCGGTGACCAGTTTTTCGCTGTCCGGCCTAACCCCGCTTCGAAACATGCCAATCACATTTCCATCCCGGTCAACCAGGTACTTGTTGAAGTTCCAGTTTGGACTTTTTGTTTCACTTGCCAAGTGTGAAAAAACTGGATGCGCGTTTTCACCCTTTACATGCACAATATCTGTCATAGGGAAAGTGACCCCATAGTTTATGTAGCAGATTTCAGCCGTTTTAGCAGCATCATCATCTTCCTGATTGAAATCATCTGATGGAAACCCAACTAGCACTAGGCCCTCTTCCTTGTAGCGCTGATAAAGCGTTTCCAAGCCGCTGAACTGATGGGTGTAACCACAGTAGCTAGCCGTGTTGATTAGAAGCACTACCTTGCCGGCTGTCTCTGCACAAAGATCAACTGTTTTTTTTGTATGTAGTTGACCAATTTCATGATCCAGCCATACAGCACAGTTACGCTGCAGTCCTGCAGGGGCTTCCTGGGCATGTGCACTGGCAAAAAGCTGCGCTAATAGGAGGATGGCGATCAGACTTGACCTTAACATAGGAATTCCTTACTGATGTTTATATTTCTCTAAGGTATACGTTAGAAAAACCCGTCAGGATTACGAGTTAACCAATTTGATAGAGTGACCTGACCAAGATAAAAGACAGCAAAAGTCCTTCCTTGAACATTTCTGGATACTAATTTGGTGGAGGCGGGGGGATTTGAACCCCCGTCCGTCAGTCCTCTGCCGAGGGCTCTACATGTTTAGCGTCGTCTACTGAGTTAGCCTTTCACGACCCGACGGGCAGGGTGTTCAAGGCGAGTTCACTAAAAGTTTAGACCCTCGGCGGTGAACGCACTTTTGGATCGATCCTGTTCTATATGACAATTGCTTCTGGTTTACAGGCATCCCGTGGCAATCGCTAGCCTAACTTAAGGTCTTTAAGCGGCTAGAGCGTACGTATCGTCGTTGGCAACTATAAGAGTTGCATAGATTGTTTTACGAGAGTCTATACCCTCTCGACATGCACCCTGGGTTTTGGCACCGGCGTCGAATCCAGAACACCCCCAAAGCAAGCTTTTCACTACATCCCCGCCTCTTTTTGCAGCGGGCTGTGCAGTATAGCATACCGTACAGGTTTAAATATGGGGGCGTTTCCGGGATTTGCAACGGGGCTGAGAATGGGGGAATAATGGCCGCCTGCCGTACAGAACAAGAATCTCAAGGGGATCATTATGACGCTATCGTCCAACGTATTTTCAACCACCCGGGCTCTGGCCCTGCTTGTCGTCGGTTTGGGTGCTGCGCTGCCTGCCACTGCCCAGGACACTGCCTGGCGCCCGAAACTGGCTTCGCTTTCCTCTGTTGACGCCTGTGCAGCCCTGAATGGCCTGGCCGTTCCTGCGTCGGCTATCGGCCTCGCCACCACCGGCGCCACCATTACCTCGGCCGAGCTGGTTCGCGCTAATGCCCGGGACAATGCCAACGGGGAATTCTGCAAGGTCATGGGCAATATCCATCCCGTGAATTACAACGCTCCGGACATCGAGTTCGAAGTGAACCTGCCCAGCAACTGGAACGGCAAGTCCCTGCAGTTTGGCGGCGGCGGCTTCAATGGTCGCGTCGTCACCGGTCTCGACCGTTATGCCAAGCAGCCGTCGACTGAAGCTACCCCCCTGGCGCGCGGCTATGTCACCCTGGGCAGCGACTCCGGGCACAAGGCGCGCCTGCCGGGTTTCGACGGCAGCTTCTTTCTGTATGAAGAGGCCTTGCGCAACTATGGCCATGAACAGATCAAGAAAACCCACGACGTTGCCATGCACCTGGTGCAGGCCCGTTACGGCACGGCATCACAGTACAACTATTTCATCGGCGGTTCGCAGGGTGGTCATGAAGGTTTCGACGCTGTTCAGCGCTACCCGGACGACTACCATGGCGTGGTTGCCGGCTACCCCGCGCACAACGTGGTGATGCTGCATCTGTCTGCAAACAACTACGCGCGCGCACTGTTGGCTAACAACGGCGACAGCTGGATCAGTCCGGCCAAGGCCAGGGCGTTCGTCGAGGCTATCTACGCCACCTGTGATGATCTCGACCGCGCCGAAGACGGCATCATAAGCAACATCAGCGCCTGTCTCGAGGCGACACAGGATTTTCGCAAGCTGGATTCAGACAACCCGATCCGCTGTGACAACGGCGCCGACACCAGTGACCGCTGCCTGTCTGACGGGCAGATTCAGGCGCTGAATGTGTTCGACCAGGAATACGACCTCGGCTTCAGCGTGTTTGCCGATGACGAGCTCACCTCCATTTTTCCGAAGTGGACGCCTTTCGAGGGTTCCACTTTCTTCGACGGCGGCGGGCCCAATCTCGGCGCCGAAGGTCCTACCCAGGCCCTGCAGCACGGCCCCGGTGACGCCACACCGCGTTACGCGATTGCCGGCGACCTGACACTGGACACGATGAACGATTTCGATCCCGCCAAGTACGCCGCCCGCATCGGTGACCTGGTGGAGCTGATCAGCGCCAATAGCGTCAACATCGACCGCTTTCGTGACAACGGCGGCAAGCTCATCTACTTCCACGGCCGCGTGGATGATTTCATTCCGGTGTACTCTTCCATCCAGTATTGGGAGCGCCTGCAGAGACGCTATGGGGAAGATGTCAGCGACTTCGTCAAGTTCTACACCATTCCCGGCATGGGCCATGTCACCGGCGTATTCAATGCCCGCCTGTCGAGCCTGGATGCACTGGAAGCCTGGGTCGAACGCGGTGAAGCGCCGGGTACACTGACGGCTATCGATGAAAACCGGGAAACTGCCGGACGCACTCGCCCGGTCTGCCATTACCCGGAGTGGCCGCGTTACAACGGTCGCGGTGACATCAATGATGCCGCCAGCTTCAATTGCTTTCGATAAGTACTGACCGATAAAAAAGCCCGGTAACAACCGGGCTTTTTTTTGTCATTGATTTTACCTGCCAGGCATCAGTTCCAGCATCGCACGCACGGTGGAATCCACTCCCATCTGAACTGACGGTTCCGGCTCAATCTTGAACAGCGGTGAGTGATGGCCGCCAATCGCCGGTCCACCATTTGCCATGGCATCAAAAGCCTCCTGTGGCGTGCCGCCGACTTCCCAGTAGATGCTGGGAATGTCAGGATCGGTGGTAAAGAAGGGGTAGTCTTCTGCGCCCATGCCGTCGGGCAGTTTCTGGATCAGGGTGTCGGCGCCAATCCGTTCCCGCCACACGCCATTAATGCGGCCTGCCAGGGCGCTGTTGTTCACCAGCGGTGGCACTGTTTGTTCGAGTACCACCATCTCGGGCAGCATGTCCTCCGGCAGCCCGGCGACACGGCCCATGTTCTCGGCAATGCGCCGGATGCCGTTCAACAGCTTTTCCCGGGTTTCCGGGTTGGTGTTGCGTACGGTCAGCTGCAGGATGGCTTCATCGGAAATGATGTTGTGCTTGGTGCCCGCATGGAAAGCACCGACCGTCACTACGCCAGGCTCATGGGGAGCCAGTTCACGCGAAACCAGTGTCTGCAACGCCAGCACGATTTGCGCCCCCAGCACCACCGGGTCCTTGGTGTAGTGAGGATAGGCGCCGTGGCCGCCGATGCCGTGCACGATGATATCGACCATGTCCGCACCGGCATACGGGCTCGAGTTTTCCAGCAGGTTCAGTGTCCACGTTGGGTTGCCGGCGCTGACATGAAAACCGAGCACGTAATCGGGCTTGCCGAAGCGCTCCCAGATACCGTCCTCGCGCATGGCCCTGGCTCCGCTGCCAATCTCTTCAGCCGGCTGTACGATCAGCATGGCGGTGCCGGACCATCGGTCACGGCGCTTTGCCAGCTGCCGGGCCGTGCCGACCAGCGAGGTGATGTGTACATCATGGCCGCAGGCATGCATGACGAAATCCTGCTGCCCCGTGGCGGGATTCAATTGCAAGGCGGTCGAGGCGTATGGGAGGCCTGAGTTTTCCTGAACCGGCAGGCCATCCATGTCGGCACGCATGGCCACCAGCGGACCCGGCCCGTTTTCCAGGATGGCGACGACACCGGTTTGCCCGATGCCCTCGGTTACCGTGAAGCCGGCAGCGCGCAGTTCTTCTGCCATGCGCGTGGCAGTGGCGTGCTCCTGGAAGGACAGCTCGGGATTTTCATGGAAATGAATGAACAGGTCGGACAGGTAGCTGTTGTAATCCAGGGCGATATCGTCGGTGATCTCGTCGGCGTAGACAGGTGGCGTGAACGCCATGGCCAGCGCGAGAATCCGGTAGGGCAGGTTGGTTTTCATGGAAAGCTCCGGGGGCAGGTTGCTGCTTCGGATAGTAGCAATGTTCTTCGCCCAATAAAAAGCCCGGCAATGGCCGGGCTTTTACCGTATTGAAAGTTTTATTCGCCGAATTCCGGTGGCACGGTCTGGCCATCTTCATCCAGCATGTGCCGGTTGTTCTGCGCACAGATGTATTCGATCTGCTCCCAGGTGCGGTCGCGGCGGAAGGTGTGGGTCATGTGCCACGGTTGCGCCAGCACGTTGGGGTCCTCGAAGGTAAAATCCAGGTGCAGGGTGTCCGGATCGTCCGGGTCGAGATAAAGGCGCTCGGTGACGGTGAGCATGTCGCTGTTGGCGATGCCGGCACGACCCAGGCGCTGACCCGGTTTTGTGCCAATGGTGGTGACCACCAGCGTGTCACCTTCCCAGTGGCCGCGGGAATAGCCGAAGTAGTTGGGATCCAGTTCGTCACGTGACGGCATCGGGCGACCGTCGGTGAAAATGCGGCGTACCTGCATCAATGCTTCCTGGATGACAGTGATCTTGCCGGGGGTGAACAGGAACTCCAGGGAGTAGGGAAAGTTCATGATGTAAGGGAAACCGTCGGGTTCGCAGTTGTTGCCGGTTTCTGGCACTTCATAGTTGGCATCCGCCTGCAGGCGAGCTGAATGCATTTCCCAGGTTGCCTTGGCTTCGCCGATTAATATGGGTTCATCGCCACCGACCTGGCCGAAGGCCGGGAACCACAGGCCGCGCCAGTCGGGCAGGTTATCCAGGGGAGCGTAACTGGCGTCGGGAGCGTTGGCGGGATAAACAACATCGTCCTGGGCCAGGGCTGCCCCGGCAAGAACTGCGCCCGTTGTTATAAATGCACTGATGAGGGATACGTGTTTCATGTCGCCGCTCCTTTGTAATTCTTGTAAGTCAGCTTAAGTCGATTGGCGTATTTTACTGGTTGCGTTCCTGGCAGATGCGCTGGGCTGCGCCCACATCGCAATAATAGGAGCCATCAGCCAGCTGCACCCAGAAGAATCTGCCTCCCGGACTGCCGTCGGCATAGGGGCTCATGGAGAAGGTCACATGGTCGCCGACCTTGACCAGGTCGCGGGTCATCCCCCGACGGGTCAGGTGTACCACGCTGGTGAATTCGACGCCCCAGGTCACTGCGGTGCCGTCGTCCTGCGGGACATCCACTTCGATCCAGACGTGTGGGTTGGTCCACTGAACGCTGGATACGACACCGGCCACTTCCACTTTCGTGGTCTGGTCGAACATGGCGAAGGAATGATGGGCAAGTACCACGGCAGAGAGGGTGGATAACAGCGACGCACCTGTCACGAGAGCAATCAGTTTTTTCATGTGTCTTCCCCCGGATTTACCGGGAAAAAAATCTTTTTTTACAACTAACGGAAATTGAGCGAAGCAGGATAGCATGAAGGCACTTGCCTGCAAAACGCAAAAATCGCAACAAATGAAGTATGGGGTCTGCTAAGCTTTGCCGGGATTCCAGGCAGTCATGAACTGCCGTCACATAACTGTTTTACCGGGGAAAAGGGGGATGAACGTGGGTGTCATGGTGGAAGGAAGTGTGAATAAGACGCTGGAAAAAACCAGGTGGTTATTCAAGGGGTGGTGCCTGTTCGCCGCCGCGATGATGATGGCGCCAACCTGGGCGCAGGACGGTGAGGCGCTTTACACTTCACGCTGCGCGGCATGTCATGAATCGCCGATGAACGAGACCGTACGCGCCCCGGCCATATCCGCCCTGGCGCAACAGCCGCCTGAAATCATCTACCGTGCCCTGACCCAGGGCGTGATGCGCATCCAGGCTTCCGGTCTCAGTAACCTCGAATTGCAGGCAGTTGCCGAACACATTACCGGGCAACCCCTCGAAGACCTCAACCTGGAAATGACCACCAACCTGTGTACGAACAACCCGCCCATGGGCAATCCCCTGCTGGCACCGGCCTGGAACGGCTGGGGCAGGGATCACCGCAACGCGCGCGCTGCGCTCGATGCCGGCGTGACCGTCGATAATGTTGAACGCCTGCGCCTGAAATGGGTGTTCGGACTGCCCGGCGAGGACCAGCCCCGGGCCCAACCTGCCGTGGTGTCCGGCCGGTTGTTCGTCGGCAACAAGGCGGGCGCCATTTATTCCCTGGATGCCAAAAGCGGGTGCAGCTACTGGACCTACCTGCCGCGCACCGGTGTGCGCAGTGCGCTATCGGTCGGACCGATCAGTCTGCCGGGCGGAGGTGACGGTTATGCCGTGTATTTCCAGGACCTGCGCGGCAGCGTCTATGCTGTTAACGCACAGACCGGCGAGGAAATCTGGGTGACCCGCGTAGAAGATCATCCTGGTGTCAGGGGCACCGGCTCGGTCAGCCTGTTTGAAGGCTTCCTGTATGTTCCTTCAGCGGGCGTAGTGGAAGAAACCAATTCCTCGGGACCGCAATATCCCTGCTGCACCTTCCGCGGCAGCGTCACCAAGGTGAATGCGAATACGGGGGAGATCATCTGGAAAACCTACACCATGGATGAGGCGCAGCCGCGCGGACTCAGCAGTGAGGGTGTGCAGCTGTATGGTCCCTCCGGCGCCGGTATCTGGAATTCACCAACCATCGATCCCGACAGGGGCCTGCTATATACAGCAACCGGGAATGCCTACGGCGAACCTGCACCGGTAACCTCGGATGCCGTCATGGCCATGAGTCTCGAGACGGGCGAGATCGTCTGGGTCAACCAGACCACGTCGAACGATGCCTTTATCGGCGGCTGTCCCCGCAACAGCGAAGAACAGAATCCCAATTGTCCCGATGAAGTCGGCCCCGACGTGGATTTTTCCGCCTCTCCCATCCTGACGTCCACCGACGCCGGTCGTGAGCTGCTGGTGATTCCGCAAAAGTCGGGCATGGTCTGGGCGCTCGACCCGAACAACAATGGCGAGATCGTCTGGTCCTACAAGGCCGGCGAGCCGAGCGCTGCCGGCGGCTGGTGGGGCATGGCCGTGGCAGACGGCATGGCTTATACCGGTGTCAGCGGCTACGCCAACCCGAACTCAGGCGGCATCCATGGCATCGACCTGGCAACGGGTCGCGGTGTATGGGCGGCTCCGCCGGCGGACCTCCTCTGTGAACCCGGTCGCGGCTGTCGTGCCACCCAGTCGGCGGCCGTTACCGCCATTCCCGGTGCTGTTTTTTCCGGCTCAGCCGACGGCGGCATGCGTGTTTACCGCGCCGAGGACGGTGAAGTGCTGTGGACTTTCAACACCAACCCGCAGTTCGAGACCATCAATGGTGTGCCGGCAGCGGGCGGTTCGATAGACGGACCGGGCCCGGTGGTGGTGGACGGGATGGTGTACGTGCTGTCGGG
>JALRBG010000101.1 GCA_023257855.1 Pseudomonadales bacterium
ATCATTCTCTACCTCGGCATCTCTGACGGCGACATGTCCCAGGGCTCCATGCGCTGCGACGCCAACGTGTCGATCCGCCCGAAAGGCGCTACCGAATACGGCACGCGCACCGAGCTGAAGAACATCAATTCATTCCGTTTCGTGGAAAAAGCCATCAACATCGAGGTCGAGCGCCAGATCGACATCATCGAGGACGGCGGCAGGATCATCCAGGAAACCCGGTTGTACGATTCGGACAGGAACGAGACCCGCTCCATGCGCAGCAAGGAAGTGGCCAACGACTACCGCTACTTCCCCGAACCGGACCTGCTGCCGGTGGTCATCGACGACGCCTTCATCGAAGCGGTGCGCCAGACCCTGCCGGAATTGCCGGACGTGAAGAAGGCCCGCTTCCAGGAACAGTATGGGCTGAGTGAATACGACGCCATGGTCCTGTCGAGCGACCTGGCCACGGCTGACTACTTCGAAGCGGTCGCCGAAGCCAGCGGCGACGCCAAGTTAAGCGCCAACTGGGTCATGGGCGACCTGCAGGCCGTGCTGAACGCGGGCGAGCTGCCGATCACGAAAAGCCCCGTCAGTGAAGAGGCGCTGGCCGGCCTCATCGCCCGCATCAAGGATGACACCATTTCATCCAAGATCGCCAAGACCGTATTCGAAGCCATGGTGGCCGGTGAAGGCGATGCCGACAGCATCATCGAGAGCAAGGGCCTGAAGCAGGTCACTGACACCGGCGCCATCGAGAAACTCGTCGATGACGTCATCGCCGGCAACCCGGCCCAGGTGCAGCAATTCAAGGAAGGCAAGGAACAGGTGATCGGCTTCTTCGTCGGCCAGGTCATGAAGGCATCCCAGGGCAAGGCCAACCCCGGCCAGGTCAACAAGATGCTCAAGGAAAAACTCAGCAAGTAACCCGTTCAAGGAAACAGCGACGCATCATGAAATCAGAAAAGAAAACCGGCGCCGACCGCGCGCAACCATCCGTCACCAATGAATGGTGGAGCGATGATCGGGTGAAAACCTACCTGGATTTGGAGACCGCCGGCGATGAAGTCAGCGATTTCCATGTCCTGCAAAAAGCCTATCGCGGCATGGTGCCGGAAGCCTTCGGGCGGTTCATCGGGTTTTTTGTCGGGGCAGGCAGAAACCTGAACGAGACCAACAAGTATGGTGAAACCATCCTGTCGATCGTGTCACAGCACCGCAATTCGAAGGAATATGCCGAGATCCTGAAAAAGGCCGGCGCCAGGTAATCAGTGCCGGGGCCGTCCGCGGCCACCGCCAGGCTTGCCACCCCGGTCGCCCTTCCCGCCGTGACTCTTGCTCTCGGCCTTGAATTTCGAAGGCCGGAAAAACGGCGGCGGTGTTACCAGCAATGATTCCGGGGGGTGCTCACACGGCAGCTTCATGCCAATGGTCTGTTCGATCTCCGGCAACAGGAACGAATCATCCTCGCAGGCGAAACTGATGGAAGTGCCCAGCGCACCGGCCCGGCCTGTACGACCGATTCGGTGCACATAGTCCTCGGCTTCTTCCGGCAGGTTGAAGTTCACCACATGGGTGATGTCGTCGATATGCAATCCCCTTCCCGCCACGTCAGTGGCCACCAGCACCTGGATCGTGTCGTTCTTGAATTCTTCCAGGGTCTTTACGCGCTTGGGTTGTGAGATTTCTCCCGACAACAGGCCAACGCTCACTTCGTTACGATGCAGGTTGTCGGCAAGGCGGCGAGCCTGGTCACGGCGGTTGGTGAACACGATCACGCGTTCGCCTTCATCACTCTGGATCAGGTTGTAGAGCAGGCTGTACTTCTGGTCCGTGGTGACCAGGTAGACCAGCTGGTTGACGTTGTCCGTGGTCAGCCGCGGCGATTCCACTTCAATCCTGATCGGGTCCACTGCCCAGCGCTCGGCAAGTTCCAGGATATCGTTGGTGAAGGTGGCACTGAACAACATGGTCTGGCGACAATCCTTTTTCGGTGTCGCAGCTACTACCTGGCGCACCTGTGGAATGAATCCCATGTCCAGCATGCGGTCGGCTTCATCGAGCACCAGCAATTCCACCATGCTTAGGTCTATGTTGCGGTTGCGCACGAAGTCGAGCAGTCGTCCCGGTGTGGCGGCGACGATGTCGACCACTTCATTGTCGAGCACCTTTTGCTGTTTCTGGTAATCGATACCGCCCACCAGGGTGACCACATTCAGGTCGGTGTATTTCGTCAGTGCCACGGCATCCTTGGCGATCTGCATGACCAGCTCCCGTGTCGGGGCGATGATCAGCGCACGCGGCTCACCCACGAAGCGCTCGCCTTCGATAGGGTTCTTCAGCAGGTCGTTGATAATGGTGGCCAGGAAGGCGGCTGTCTTGCCGGTACCGGTCTGCGCCTTGCCGGTGACATCATGGCCTTCGAGGGTGTAGCGCAGGCTCTGGGCCTGGATAGGTGTGCAAAATTCGAAACCGAGGTCATCCACTGCCCTGAGCAGCGGCTCCGGAAGGTCGAATTCGTTGAATTTCACTTTCCCGGTGCTGTCCCCTTCCTGGCCGCTGTCATTGCCGGCTTTTTCATCGTTATCGGGTACAGGGGATTCGGGATTGTCGGCAGTGGTTTCTGTCTCTACTGTTTCACTTTCAGACTGCATGCAGCGTTTTTCTTTATAATTCAGAATATTGGGCCGGTATCATAGCGAAAAGCAGTAGGTGTTGAAATGAAATTCTGTGAACAATGCCAACAATCCTGGCCGGAGCATGCCCGTTACTGCATGAATTGCGGCAGTGCACTGGTCAGCGCCCGGTCCGGGCATGACGATCGCGAGCGGCGCAATGCCCGCGGCTGGCAGGTGTTCTGGCTAACCCTGGGCGGCAGCCTGGTACTGTCCTGGCTGCTGGTCGCGTTGCTGCACCTGCCGGTATTTATTATCGGCGCCTTCCTGCCGCTGCTTTGGTATTCCCGCAAGTAAACCCGGTAATCAGCTGCGGCAGCGATAAATGGTGAACGTCTGTTCGCCGTCCTCCACGCGTGTCGCCGGTACGATGGCGTCACCGCGATCCGCAGCACGGTTGCGCGCCAGGGTACGCAACTCCAGCGCCACCTTGTCCATATCGCGATCCAGCACCACCTTGTCCCGTACGGAAACCGTCGTGGTGCCGGTGCGTTCGCAATTGGCGACTTCGGCTGCAGTCAGTACCGCAACATTTTCACCCGCTGCGGTCAGCTTGACCCAGGTACAGGACGTGAGCAGGAAAAGAGCGATGACCGGGAGTGTTTTCAGGATGGGTTTCATGGGTTCCTCACTTTGAATGCAGGGATCAGTCCCTGTTGAATTTCACATTGATCTCTATGCTGACCAGGTCCTCGGCCATGTTCAAGTACTGGTCGAGACCGAAATCGGTCCGGTTGAAGCTGCCGGTGGCCAGCATGCCGATGCTCGATCCTTCCAGCTTGCCGTCCGAGCCGCCATAAAACTGCACATGCAGGGTCCACGGCCGGGTGATCCCCATGAAGTTCAGTTCGCCGTAAAAATCCGCTGTCGTGTCGCCAGTTACATCGACACTGGTCGTGGTGAAGGTTGACTTGGGATAAAGCGGGGCATTGAACCAGGCGCTTGAGTTGACCAGGGTTTCCACCACGTCGCCGTCCGCCATGTCGAGACTTCCCATCTGCACGCTTGCGGTCAACCGCGAATTCGACAAATCATCGAAATCCATGACCAGGGTGGCGGCATAATTGTCGAAACGCCCGACCAGGTTGAGATACTGTTGCTGCATGACCCTGAATAGCACGCTGCCGTACTGGCGGGTCAGGGTATAGGAAACGGTATTGTCCTCGGCGGCACTGCCGGACAGGGGCAGCAGGGCCAGGAGGAGGATGGTGATGATACTTCTGGAAAATTTTGCCATGACTGCTGGGGTTAGCTCCTTGCGAATTGGCCAGATAATAAGCCACCAATTCTCACAGGCCAGCGGGAGCAGGTCAATTAAAGACTCCCGCTGCCAGGTGATCCGGGCAGGTGAAAAACACCCTGCCCGGTTCCCGCAATTTACCTGATCGGGATCTGCTTGCGAGCCGGCGGAATATCACCCTTCGGAATATCCAGGGTAAGCACGCCGTTATCGAAGTTCGCCTTGATTTTCGACTCATCGATATTCTTGCCGAGATTGAAGCTGCGTGAATACTTGCCGTAGCGACGTTCCTGGCGAATGATCCGGCCCCCTTGCTTTTCCTCCGCCTCGTCCTTGTGCTCGGCGGCAATGGTCAGGACATTGTTATCCACAGAAATATCGATTTCCTCCTTCTTGAGTCCCGGGAAATCCGCTTTCACGGTATACCCGGCATCGGATTCCTTGATATCCACTGCGATATTGCCGACCTCCATGCGCGTCTCGGGCAAGAGCCTGAAGGACGGCAGGTTGTCGCGCATAAAAGAGTCGTTGAAGAAAGTGTCGTTAAAAATAGTGTCCAGCGCACCCAGGCCTGAACGTTTCGGAATAAGGTTCATGGTTCTCTCCTGTTGGCCCCGTCGGGCATCCTGTTGAATGTTGCAGCGGGCGTTACCGTCCTCTGCTGACAGGTAACTGCGGGCAGTACCGCCCTGCTTCAATAGTTCACCGCGCCCTTTGAGCGGGTTGGTTGAAGCAGATCAAACGGTAAGACGGGGGTTTCAGCCGCAGCAGGGACAGGCAGGTTTTTTCTTCAGTTTCATCTCGCGAAACTGCATGGTCTGGGCATCGAGGAACAACAGGCGGCCGGTAAGGGTGCTGCCGATGCCGGTGATGAGCTTGATGGCTTCCAGGGCCTGTAGCGTGCCGATAATGCCGACCAGCGGGGCCATGACACCGCTTTCCGAACAGCTGAGCTGCATGTCGTCACCGTCCTGGTAGAGGCACTGGTAACAGGGATTGCCGGCATCGCGGACATCGAAGACGCTGACCTGTCCTTCCAGGCGAATAGCGGCACCTGACACCAACGGCACCTTGTATTTCACTGCCGCGGCATTGATGGCAAACCGGGTCGAGAAATTGTCGGTACAGTCCAGGATCACATCAGCGCCTTTTACCGCTGCGTCGAGGGCATCCCCTTCGAGGCGCTCGTCCAGCGTGGTGACCCTGACGGTGTCATTGAGCCGCGCAATGGATTTCGCAGCGGAGGCCACTTTGCTCATGCCGACATTGTCTGTGCCATGGGCGATCTGGCGCTGCAGGTTGCTTAAATCCACGGTATCGTCATCGGCCAGTACCAGGTGACCGATACCGCTGCTGGCCAGGTACATGGCCGCGGGACAACCGAGACCGCCCAGGCCGATGACCAGAACGGTGGCATCGAGCAGGGCTTGCTGCCCGGCCACATCCATCTGTGGCAGCATGATGTGGCGGGAATATCTCAGTAGTTGTTCATCATTCATCGTCAATGCGGACTTCGTCCTTCGGTAACACGGTCATGGCCGGCCAGATCCTTGTATGTATTCACTTGCGTGAAACCTCCTGCAGTGAAAATGTTCCTGACGGCAGGCCCCTGATCGAATCCGTGTTCCAGTATCATGCACCCGCCCGGCGCCAGGTGTGCCGGACTATCCTGCACGATGCGGCGGATATCAGCCAGGCCGGC
>JALRBG010000144.1 GCA_023257855.1 Pseudomonadales bacterium
AGAAGACACGGTTGGCAACACGCCTTTGGTGGGCCTGCAGCGTTTGCCGGGTGCCACCAGCAATACCGTGCTGGTCAAACTGGAGGGCAACAACCCGGCCGGATCGGTAAAGGACAGGCCGGTGCTCAGCATGATCAGCAAGGCAGAAGCGCGCGGGGATATTACGCCGGGAGACACCCTGATCGAGGCGACCAGCGGCAATACGGGCATCGCCCTGGCCATGGTTGCGGCCATCAAGGGCTACAGGATGATTCTGATCATGCCGGAAAGCTCCACGCAGGAGCGCAAGGATTCCATGACAGCCTACGGCGCCCAGCTGATCGAAGTGTCGGCAGAGGCGGGCATGGAGGGAGCACGCGACCTGGCGGAGCGGATGCAGGCCGAAGGCAAGGGCAAGGTGCTCGACCAGTTTGCCAACCCGGACAATTTTGCCGCCCATGTCGAACACACCGGCCCGGAAATCTGGCGCGACACGCAAGGCACGATCACCCATTTCGTCAGCTCCATGGGTACGACCGGTACCATCATGGGTGTTTCGCGGTTCCTCAAGTCGCAGAATCCCAACATAGAGATTATCGGTTTGCAGCCAATAGAAGGCGCGAAGATTCCGGGCATCCGTCGCTGGCCCCAGGCTTACCTGCCGAAGATATTTGAACGTGACCGGGTAGATCGCATCATCGACATCAGCCAGGAGGATGCCGAACGCACCACCCGGGCCCTGGCGCGTGAGGAAGGTATCTGCTGCGGTGTTTCCTCCGGTGGGGCAGTGTATGCCGCCCTGGAGTTGTCGAAGCAGGTCGAAAATGCCGTGATCGTCGCCATCGTGTGCGACCGCGGCGACCGCTACCTGTCGTCCGGTCTGTTCACGGCCAAATAAGCATCCCCCGCGCATGAGACGCCGTCGCCGCCCCAGGAACATCCCGACCACGCCTGTTGTCCTGGACATTGAAAAACTGAGCCACGAGGGGCGTGGTATTGCACACCATGAAGGCAAGGTGGTTTTCGTCGAAGGCGCGCTGCCGGGCGAGACGGTAACGGCGCTTTTTACATCCCGCCGGGACAGCTTTGACGAGGCAAAATTATCCGGGATAGAAAAGGCGTCATCCGAGCGAGTCGAGCCGGCGTGCAAGTATGCCGGAATCTGCGGTGGCTGCAGCCTGCTGCATTTCGATGCCAGGTCCCAGATGGTTTTCAAGCAGGAAATGCTCCTGGAGAAACTGCGCCATGCCGTACCCGGTGCTGCTTTCGACGTCATTCCTCCGCTGGAGGGGCCGGTACTCGGATACCGGCGCAAGGCCAGGCTGGCAGTTCGCTATGTCCACAAGAAGGAGCAGGTGCTGGTCGGTTTTCGGGAAAAACACTCGACATTCATCACCCATATGAACAGCTGTGCGGTCCTCGATTCCAGGCTCTCCAGCCTATTGCCAGCGCTGTCCGCATTGATCGGCAGCCTGCAGAGTTTTCGCCATATCCCGCAGGTGGAAGTTGCTGGTGGCGATCCAGATAGCCAGGGTCCCACATGCGCACTGGTGTTCAGGCACCTGTTGCCGCTGCCCGATACGGACACCGAAAAGCTGCTGGCATTCGGCAACGACCACGAAGCAGCCATATACCTGCAACCTGGCGGCATGGACACGGTACACAGGATCTGCCCCGAAACTGGCGAGGACCGGCTTTACTACCGGTTCCCGGAGCATGACCTGACCATGGCCTTTCATCCCACGGATTTCACCCAGGTCAACGGCGATATCAACCGCCGCATGATCATGCAGGCGCTGTCACTGCTGGACCCGGTGGCGAATGATCGCGTCCTGGACCTGTTTTGCGGCCTGGGAAACTTCACACTGCCGCTGGCCAGGCTTGCAAGTCACGTCACGGGTATCGAGGGTGCCCAGGAGATGGTCGAGCGCGGGCAGGAAAATGCACGCTGCAACGGTCTCGACAATACCGCCTTCCACTGCGCCGATCTCACCAAATCCATGCAGGGGGCCGCATGGATGGCGTCTGGTTTTACCAAGGTGCTACTGGATCCGCCGCGTTCGGGCGCCTGGGAAATTCTTCCCGATATCATCGCGCTGCGCCCGTCGCGCATTGTTTACGTTTCCTGCAATCCTGCCACCCTGGCCCGGGACGCCGAATACCTGGCTGGCAACGGGTATGCACTGGCCCAGGCCGGCGCCATGGACATGTTCCCGCAGACGGCCCATGTCGAAGCCATGGCGCTGTTTGTCGATTCACGGCAGGGAACGGGCAGGAAGTCATGACAATCGAGGACCTGCTCAGGATCATGGCCATGCTCAGGGATGCGGAGCATGGCTGCCCGTGGGACCGGGAGCAGACCTTCCAGACCATCGTGCCGCACACGCTGGAAGAGGTATACGAGGTGGCAGACACCATCGAGCGCGGCGATTATGCCCATCTTGCCAACGAACTCGGCGACCTGTTGTTCCAGATCGTGTTTTACGCACAGCTTGGCAAGGAGGCTGGTCATTTCGATTTTGACGACGTGGTGAACGAGATCGCACACAAGCTGCTGACCCGGCATCCCCACGTTTTCCCGGCCGCCACCATGGAGAGCTTCGGTACTCGTGAAAATATCACCCCGGACCAGGTCGAAGGCAACTGGGAGGCAATCAAGCAGGCGGAACGGGAAGGCAAGCGACAGCAACCCGCCAGCCTGCTCGATGATATCCCGGCAGCCTTTCCCGCGCTGACCCGCGCACGCAAGATCCAGAAGCGGGCAGCCACTGCCGGTTTCGACTGGCCGGATGCTGCCGGTGTTCTGGACAAGGTCCGCGAAGAGGTCGGGGAGCTTAACGAGGCCATGGCGGAACATGGCAGGGAGCACGTAGAAGAGGAAATGGGTGACCTTTTCTTCAGCCTGGTGAACCTGTCCCGGCACCTCAGGATCGATCCCGAATCCAGTCTGCGCAGGGCAAACGCCAAGTTCGAGGCACGTTTTCGTCAGCTGGAGCAGCAAGTGGCTGCTGAAGGCAAGACCCTGGGGCAGTTGTCGCTTGAGGAAATGGAAGCCTGCTGGCAAGCGATCAAGGCAGCCGAATAGGACCGCAGGAGGTCCGGCCGGGGTTTCTTGTGGCAGTCCCGGCAAGCGTGTATCGTTGAATTCTTTTAATCAGGAGTAGCAATAATGAGAATGATCCTGCTTGGCGCCCCGGGTGCCGGTAAAGGCACACAGGCAAAATTCCTTACTGAAGCCTACGGCATCCCGCAGATTTCGACCGGCGATATGTTGCGTGCTGCCGTGAAGGCCGGAACCGAAGTCGGCCTGAAAGCCAAGTCGGTCATGGATGCGGGTAGCCTGGTGACCGACGACATCATTATTGCGCTGGTCAAGGACCGGATCACCCAGCCTGACTGCAAGGACGGATTCCTGTTCGACGGCTTTCCCCGCACCATTCCGCAGGCGGAAGCCATGCGTGACGCAGGGGTTCCTATCGACGTGGTGCTCGAGATTGATGTCCCAGATGATGAAATCGTCCGGCGCCTGAGTGGGCGCAGGGTACACCTGGATTCCGGACGCGTGTATCACGTCGAGTTCAACCCGCCGGCCGAGGAGGGTAAGGATGATGTTACCGGCGAAGCCCTGGTCCAGCGTGATGACGATAAGGAAGCGACAGTAAGGAAAAGGTTGTCGATTTACCATGAACAGACCAAACCCCTGGTGGATTTTTACAGCGACATGGAAAAAGACACAGGCGATGTCAAATACATCAGGATTGACGGCACACGCGCCATCAACCAGATCGTAGACGATATCAAGCAAAGTCTCGGTCTCTAGTATCTTCTGATCGGCGTTCCACCCGTTCAGGCAATTTTCTTTCCTGGCAGCCAGGAAGCGATCTGTTATTCAGTCAGGGCAGATTGTTTCTTATTATTTTTACCGGGCCTGAAAAATATTTTTTGTTCGGTTGTATGGACAGAAAATTATGTGATAAGTTGATTCACGAACGTTTAAACAAATGGTTTTGCTTGCAAGCAGCGTTAAATTTTTACGTTTGAGGAGAAAGAGTATATGGCTGTTGCCGGCGTGAAACGAAAAGTGGTGAGTTTCTCATCGCGCGTTGCTTCAACACCGGTCAGGCGCCGAATGGTATCGGCCACTACCAAAGCGAAAACCTCCCTGAGCCAGGCTCTCAGGGAGCTGTCAAAACACGCCAAGGCGCTCAGTACTGCCAGGAAAAGGGTTGCTGCGGCGAAATCAAAACAGGCTGCTTCAGCCGCCAAATCCGTCATTCGAAAATCCACCACGCGATTAAGCGCTGCCAAGAAGCTTGTGCTCAAAGCCAAGCAGGACCTGGTCAAGGCACAGGCATTCGACGATGCGAAGGCCAAGGTGGCTGAACAGGCAAAAGCAGTAGCAACCTACAAGAATACGCTGCGCAAAAAAGCCAGGCAGGATCTCAGGAAAGCGCTACGGAAATTCGAGTCCTCCTGGACCCGGAAACGGGCAAAGGACGATGCCAAGAAACTGGCAGCCAAACTCAGAAAAGAAGCCAAAAAGGCCGCGCTGGCCAAGCGCAAGGCAGAAGCCAAGGCCAAGATAGCTGCCAGGAAGCTGGCGGCCAAGGCGCGTGCCGAAGAACGCAAGGCTGCAAGCAAGGCCAGGAGAAGAGCGCGCGCGGCTGCTGCCAGGGCCAGAAAGGCCGCAAAACGCGAAGCCCGGGAAGTAGAAAGGCAGGCATCCAGGAGGGTGGCCAAAAAAGCGGCGAGAAAAGCGAAGAAAAACAAAGCCGGCAAGAAGGCCGCCGGGAAAACTGCAAAGCAAGCTGCTAAGAAAACTGCAAAGAAAAACCGCGGAAAGAAAAAGTGAAGGCGGTTCGTCCGCCGAGCTGAATTTCGCCGGGCTATAACCTCACAGGTGCATCACTTATAATCGATCCTCCGCATGGCCTGCGGGGGATTTTTTTTGGAAAACAGACCATGCCTGTCATTCTTGCCATAGATACTTCCACACATGCCTGTTCCTGCGCATTGAACAGCCATGGCGAGATAGACGAGATCTTCGAGCTCATACCGCGCCAGCATGCCGCTAAACTGCTGCCTATGATTTCGGGATTGCTCGAAAGTCATGGCACCGGATTCAATGATCTCGACGCCGTGGCTTACGGTCAGGGCCCCGGATCGTTCACCGGGCTGCGTATCGCTGCCGGAGTCGCGCAGGGCATCGCCATGGGAGCAGAATTGCCCGTTGTCCCCGTGTCATCACTGGCTTCCCTGGCACTGCAGATGCGTGCTGAAGTGGATCAGGGGGTGGTATTCAGCACGCTGGATGCGCGTATCGACGAGGTTTACTGGGGCTTCTACCGGCTGGCCAACAATACCGTTGAACTGCTGGGGCAGGAAGGGCTTTGCAAGCCCGAATTACTGCCTGTCGCGTTTCCTGACGAACTGCTGCCCGTGACCGCCGCCGGCAGCGGACTCGATTACCTGGAGCGAATGCCTGCCCCTTACCGTGATGCAATATCCCGGCACCGGCACGACCTGCATCCCAGGGCAGGGATCATGGCGGAGCTTGCCGTGAACCTCCTGGAACAGGATAAGGTCCAGCTGCCGGAAGAGGTGACACCGGTTTACTTGCGTGACAAAGTCACCCACGCCTGACGGGAGTCTGCCACCTTGGATTTTGATGTCATACGCGCCACCTTTCTCGCCTTCATACAGGGGCTTACCGAATTCCTGCCGATTTCCAGTTCGGCACACCTCATCCTGCCGTCTGCACTGCTTGGCTGGGAAGACCAGGGTCTGGCCTTTGATGTTGCAGTCCACCTCGGGACATTGTCTGCGGTGCTTGTTTATTTCCGGAGGGATGTGGCAAACATCATCAGGGGATGCGTGGTTCACCTGTTCACCGGGCGAGAGTCCGGGGACAGTGCGCTGGGCTGGCAGCTCCTGATCGCCACCATACCGGTCATCATCGTGGGTTTCCTGGTGAAGGACTACGTTGATGAGTACCTGCGAGAAACCGTGGTTATCGCCTTTACGACGACATTTTTCGGATTGGTGCTCTGGTGGGCGGACAGGCATTCAGATGGCCATCGCGACCTGGCCTCCATCAACTGGAAAACAGCCGTCATCATCGGTCTTGCCCAGGTGCTGGCGCTGGTACCCGGAACTTCACGCTCCGGGATTACCATGACCGCGGCCCTGTTCTGCCGGATGGACCGGCACAGCAGCAGCCGCTTTTCCTTCCTGCTGTCCATTCCGGTCATCGCCGGGGCGGCGCTGCTCCTGGTTCTGGACCTGCTGGAACAACCCTATACCAACTGGCTGGAGATCGGTTACGGGATGGTGGTGGCCGGGGCGGTTGCCTACGCCTGTATCCATTTCTTCCTGCAAACCATCAACAGGCTGGGCTTCATGCCGTTTGTCATTTACAGGCTCATGCTGGGCGGCATACTGTTCCTGTTCTTTGTGTAATGACCGCAGCATCCCCGCCGGGCGGCTGCTGGAGGAAAACAGCATGACAGAAACCGAAAGACCCCTCATCGAACAGGCCTGCGCACGGGTGGTCATCCAGTTCTCGAACTTCAACGACAAGCGGGACTACGAGGCGCTATGCTCACTCTTCACCGAGGATGCCTCCTTTGCCAGGCCCACGGATCCGGACAATTACCTTAACGGCCGCGACAACATCCTGGCGGCGTTCAGGGCAAGGCCGAACGACCGCATCACCCGGCACCTGATCAGCAATATCGTGATCGACGTGGTTGATGGCAGTCACGCGAAGGGCACATGCTATGCCACGTTGTTCATGGCGCCCGCGGATGCCGAGCCGGCCATGTTCGGGGTAAAAGCCAGCGCCTCGCAGCTGATCGGGGAATTCGACATGGATTTCCGCCTGACCCGGGATGGGTGGAAAATCGCCAGGCAGGGCGGACGTATCATCTTCACGACCTGATCAGGTCGCAAAATTCAGTTCGATCTTGATGCCGTTGGGGTCATTCAGGAACAGCTGCACGAGCTTCGCATGGGGAACATCGTTGCGCTCGAAGGGAATGGAACCCGCCTCGAGCCGGGCGATCATGTCTGCGGGCTCAGTGCCGTTGAAGGCGATGTGGTCGAAGGCCCCGGTGCCCTCACCGCGAGTCGTCACCGGAATGCCAAGGCGGTTGGAGTGGGCCGTGTAGGTTTCCCATTCGGCGATATGCAGCACCGGTGTCCCTTTCAGGTACAGCCAGTAGCCGGGAAATTCCAGGGGCGGGCGCAAGCCGTCCTCCAGGCCGAGAATATCGATATAGAACGCCCGTGTGGCATCGATGTCATCGGTCAGTACGAGGTAGTGCTCCATCAGGTTCAGGGCCATTTCGCGTCCTCAAATTACTTTAACTATTGAATATAAATATAAGAATTATATGACTTTATAGAACCACAGCTTGATGCCGTTGGGAGCGCGGGCCCCGGTGGCGATGAAGATGCCGCGGTTGAGCCAGTCGTACTTGCCCACGGGCGCCTTGAACCGGGGATTGGTCCGGAAATAGTACTCCGAGGGATCCACGTCTTCGCCTGCAGTCAGGCGTTTCATCACAGCGTCGGGACCAAAACGCAGGCCGTAGTTGTCCACCTGGATGATCACGCCGTCGTCGGTCTTGATGGCGTAAGTGGCTTCCGCCTGGGTCACGCCGTCAAGGCGGGTGTGTTGCCAGTCTGCTGCGCCTGTGGACATGAAAGTGCCGCGTATATCCGGTCCTTCGAAATGACCGTCCAGGATCGGAATCATGCGCCGAGCGCCTTCGTAGGTGTCCCCGAACTGAATCGGGTCGGCCAGCTTGCCTTCAGCGGCAAAAATGAATTCGAAACCGGGCTCTACCATGTCTCTCCCCCTTGCATGTTATTGACAGCAGTCACGACGCCACCAGGCGCAGCGTGATGATATCACGCACAATTCCCGGCAACGGTTTATTTCTGGACCGGGAAGCAGTAGAGTCTGCCTCTGGTTTTTTCACGTGAAGACGATATTTATGGAACTCCCCGTAGTAGACGATACCGGCATCTGGAATGCCTGGATGACCATGCTGAATGTCCCGGCCATTTCGGCTTCTCTCGAACTCGGTATCTTTGAATCATTGAATACTGAACCGGCTTCTGCAATCGACCTGGCCAGGCGACTGGGTTACCAGGAGCGGGCCATGAAAGCCCTGTTGCCGGTGTTGTGCCACCTGGGTTTCCTGAATGACTACAATGGTGCCTGGCAGCTTTCTCCCATGGCACGGCAATACATGCTCGAAGACAGCGCCTTTTTCTGGGGTGGCGTGTTTCGCCGCGAAGGCCGCATGCTGGTCAGGCACAAGCTGCTGATCGAGACCATTACCGGCAAGCGAGAAAAGCATGAGGGCAGGGACAGGCCGGCGGAAAGCTGGGAAAGTGGCCAGGTCGACATGGCCATGGCCCGGGAAATCACTGCCTTCATGCACAGCCAGTCCATGGCCGCTGCTGTTGGGATGACCCATAGCGCTGACTTCAGCAAAATTTCACGAGTGCTGGATGTCGGCGGTGGCTCCGGCTGCTTCATGATTGCCCTGGCGCAGGCGTTGCCCGACATTCGCTGTACGATCATGGAACTGCCGTCCATTTGTGAACTGGCCCGCGAATACATTGCCGAGGGCGGCGTGAGTGATCGTGTCGATACTGTCTCGGTGGACATGTTCCGGGAGAAATGGCCTGCCGGCTACGATGCCCACTTCTTTTCCAATATTTTCCACGACTGGAGCTTCAATACCTGCCGCGAACTGGCCAAAAGCAGCTTCGAGGCACTCGAGCCTGGCGGCAAAATCCTGCTCCATGAAATGCTCCTACACGACAGCGGCCATTCGCCGTATCCTGCCATCAATTTTTCATTGCTGATGGCAATCGGCACCCTGGGCCAGCAGTTTACACTGCCGCAGCTAGAGGACATCCTGCAGTCGGCGGGATTCGTCAATGTGAGCAGCCTGAATACCTACGGCTATTATTCGATTGTGAGTGCCGAAAAGCCTGCCTGATCGCAGCGTGCAAGGCATACCGGGAAAGCGCAACATGGTGGAAAAAAACCCAAGAAGTGACGGTGAATATCTCAATTCACTGGCGCGCGGACTTGCGGTACTCAGGGCGTTCACCCGTGACAAGCCGGAAATGACCCTGAGTGAGATCGCCACCCAGACCCAGCTCAATCCCGCCGTGGTAAGAAGATGTCTTAACACACTCCAGCACCTTGGCTACGTAGGCAAGAAGGACAAGCTGTTCCTGCTTCGTCCCGAGGTATTCAAGCTGGGCTCTGCCTACATCGAATCCATGAATCTCGAGGAGGTGGTCAGGCCTTCGCTGCAGCGCGTCCGTGACAAGACCGATAACAGCGTCGCCCTTGGCGTACTTTCCGACCTTGATGTGCTGTTCCTGGTGTACGTCTCCACCAAGCAGCTCACCCGTATCGTGGCCGGCGTCGGCACCCGGTTTCCGGCCTATGC
>JALRBG010000159.1 GCA_023257855.1 Pseudomonadales bacterium
GTTTATCGAGCACACGTTGCATGAAAGCTTCCGGCAGTCTCGCCGTAACTTTCAGAAACCAGTGATTCTCGGAACAGATCTGCCGGCATTTGACCGCGTCCTTCTCCGTCATGACCACATCAAGGTCGTCGGCGAATGTAATGTCCTGTTCGCGGTACAGGTGATGGTCGCGATAAATGTGGGTAATGATATCAAACCCGCAACTGCAAAGAGAGTTGAAGAAGCGCTCGGGATTGCCGATTCCGGCGACAGCATGCACCTTGCGGGCGGTCAGGGAACTGAGAAAGGCATCATGCACGGACAGGCTCCTGTTATCCGCCAGGTGGACCAGGTGGGTAGCTTCCAGGTCCATACGCAAGGCACTCTCAGGCAAATCATGCCGGGTTGCGCCGTTGCAGACCACGAGGTCAACCGCGGACAGGCGTGCCGGTTTTTCACGCAGCGGGCCGGCCGGCAGCAGGTAGCCGTTGCCGAATCCGCGCTGGCCATCGACTACGGCAATCTCCATGGTGCGGTTCAGCCGGTAATGCTGCATGCCGTCATCGCTGATAATGACGTTGATATCGAATTCATTTTCCAGTTTCTTTACTGCGGCAACACGGTCGGGATCGACGATGACCGGGCAACCGGTATGCCGGGCAATCATCAGGGGCTCTTCACCGGCCTCGAGGAAGCTCGTATCAGGCGTTACGGTAAAGGGATAGGCTCCGGCCTTAGCTCCATAGCCGCGGCTGACGATACCCGGGCGAAATCCCTTCTCGACCAGCTTCTCCGCCAGGTAGATCACCAGCGGTGTCTTGCCGGTACCGCCCGCAGTGATGTTACCGATGACGATGACCGGGTACTTGCTGGTATAGGCGCGGGCGGTGTTGCGGTACAGCTTGCGGCGCAGCGCCGAGACCAGGCCGAACAGCCAGCTAAAAGGCCGCAGGCACTGGATCCAGCGCTTGTTCTTGTACCAGGCATCAACAAGCAGTCTCATGGGCTGGGGTTTATTGCGAGAACTGCAGGGCGTGCAATTGCCGGTATTGCCCGCCTGCAGCCATAAGTTCGGCATGAGTGCCGCTTTCGACAATCCTGCCCTGGTCCAGCACCAGGATGCGGGAAGCCGATTCGATGGTGGACAGGCGATGGGCGATCACGAAGGTGGTGCGCCCTGCCATCAGATGTTCAAGCGCCGACTGGATGGCTTTTTCCGATTCGGAATCCAACGCCGAAGTAGCCTCGTCCAGTATGAGGATCGGAGCGTCCTTCAACAGGGCACGCGCTATGGCAAGGCGCTGACGCTGCCCGCCTGACAGCAGGAAGCCGTCATCGCCGATCAGGGTGTCGAGCCCATTATCCAGATTGTCGACGAACTCCAGCGCATTCGCACTGGCCAGTGCCTGGCGGATAGCATCATCACTGGCACCCTGCATGTCGCCGTAGGCGATATTTTCACGAACTGAGCCATTGAAAAGTACAACCTGCTGGCTGACCAGGGCGATCTGGCGACGCAGGCTTTGCAGGGTCAGCTCTTTGACGGGAATGCCGTCCACCAGGATCTCCCCTTGATTGTACTGGTAAAACCGCGGGATCAGGTTCACCAGGGTGCTTTTGCCGGCGCCTGATTTGCCCACGATGGCGATGGCTTCACCCGGCTCACAGGTAAAGTTGATGCCCGTCAGCACCGGTTTCTCATTGGCATAGGCAAAACTGACATCGCGGAACTCGACCCTGCCAGTCACCTTATCGACGGAGCGCTTGCCCGTATCGGCTTCCTGCTCTTCATCCAGCAGGACGAAAATCGACTGCGCCGCGGCAAGTCCTTTCTGTACGACCGCATTGATCTTGGTGAGCTGGCGAATCGGTTTGAGCATGGAACCCGCCGCTGTTACATAGGCGACGAAATCACCGGGCGACATCTGCGTCAGTATCTCGGGCGACATCGCCAGCCACAGCAGCAGGGACAGCGCGGACGCCACGACTACCTGCACGACGGGCGTGCTGATGGCATCCACCATGGCCAGTTTCAGGTTTTGTTTCAGGTTGCGCGCACTGCTCTCCTCGAAGCGGTCCTGCACCTGTTTTTCCGCCCCGAAGGTTTTCACCACTTTCATGCCCTTCAGGGTTTCCGACAGGACGTGGGTGACATCACCCATCGAAATCTGGATCCGGTTAGAGTGCTTGCGGAATTTCCTGGACGCGAACAGCACGACCAGGGAGATGACCGGTGTCACCGCCACGAACAGCAATGTCAGCTTCCAGTTGACGTACAACAGGAAGCCAAACAGGCCCAGCAGGAAAAGTCCCTCGCGCAGTATGACCGTCAGCGCATCACTGACCGCCGCGCTGACCTGGCTGACGTTGAATGTGACCGTCGAGACAAGGTGGCCCGCTGTATTGCGGTCGAACCAGGCACTCGGCAGACCGATGAAGCGATTCAGCAGCTCTACGCGCAGGCGATGCACGATATGGTAGGCAATATGGGCCAGGTAGTAGGTGCCCAGGAACCCCCCTACGCCACGGAATGCGACAATCAGGATCAGAGTGAGAGGAATGAGCAGACGTTGGTCAGTCGCCACTGCTACATCGGCGCCGATGGTGTCGACCAGATTCTGCAGCAGATCGAAAAACAGGATGCTGGATGCCGAGAACAGCACGAAGCCGAAGATACCCAGCAGGAAGTAGCTGCGCAGGGGCCTGACGTAGCCCAGCAGGCGCCCGTAGAGTGCAGCACTGTTTAACGGCGCAGTGGCAGCCTGGTTGGCGGCCGCCGCGGTGGTGCTTGTTTCAGGTGAGGCCATTATTCCGAGCCCGGTTCCCGGGTGGAGATATTGAGGCTGGTGAAGCCGAGCTGGGCCACTGCATCCATGGCGGTAACCACCGCCTGGTGCGTGGTGCTGGCATCCGCGGTAATGATCAGTGGAATACTGGTATCGCCGCCAGATACATCCGCAATGGTGCGCATGAGGGTTTCACGCTCGGTATTGATGAGCTGGCGTCCGTTCACCGAATAGGTGCCGTTCTGCGCAATCAGTATCTCGATCTCTACGGTTTCCTGCTCGGTCAGCTGGCCGTTGGCTTCGGGCAGGTTGATCAGCAGGTTGGTGTTGCGGGAGAACGTGGTGGTTACCATGAAAAAGATCAGCAGCAGGAACACCACGTCGATCAACGGCGTGAGGTTAACGCTGACTTCCTCTTTCAGGCTGCGCTGGAATTTCACGTCGTTGTCCCCTGCTCCACGCTCAGTTTTCCCGTATTTCCACGCCGCGTGATGAATGCAGCGCGTCCACGAGCTTGATGGACTCCCGCTCGAGGTCGATGACCAGGCTTTCCACCCGGCGCAGGAACATGCGGTAGAACATGAGGGCGGGAATGCCCACACACAAGCCCGCGGCGGTGGTGATGAGCGCCTCTGAAATACCACCGGCCAGCGCGTTGGCATTGCCGGTACCCTGCGCCATGATTTCACTGAATACGCGGATCATGCCGAACATGGTGCCGAGCAGGCCCAGCAGCGGAGTAATGGCGGCAATGGTGCCGAGTGTACTCAGGTAGCGCTCCAGGTCATGCACCACGTGGCTGGCCGCCTGTTCGATACTTTCCGTCATGATGCTGCGTCCGGCCTTGGAATTGACCAGCCCGGCGGCGAGGATCTGGCCCAGGGGGGATGACATGCGCAGGTCACGCAACTGGGCAGCATCGAGCTGGTTGTGCTTGATCTTGCCCCAGACGTCGGCCAGGACATTGCGCGGGGCGATGCGGACGGGGTTGAGAGTCCAGAACCGTTCGATGACGATGGCGATGGCGATTATGGAGCAGAGGATGATTGGCAGCATCAGCCAGCCACCGGCCTGTACAATCTCAAACACTCTGGTCAGTCCTTCAGGTAGTCAAAAACAGGCGTATTTACAACGCCTTAGATGCCCGCCACTGTACCATAATCCGGCTCCTGACCAGAACTGCTAAATCCCCGCTTCAGGGTGTTCCAGACCAGAATCTGGGACGGGTTTCACGATAACTCAGCACTTCCCCGGGGCCCGATCCCGGGTTGACCAACACCCGGATGTAACCCGACCGGGCACTGTGATACAGCGTACTTCCGTGACGGCGATAACGAGCCACTACTTCAGGATCAAGGTGGTTGAACCGGTTGAGGTAACCCGACGAGAAAATAACATGCTGCGGATCGATGAAGCGGATGAAAACCGGTGTGGAGGATGTTTTGCTGCCATGGTGAGGAGCCAGCAGTATCGAGGCGGCAACCAAGCATCACGTTGTCCAGCACACTCAACGTGTCCACCAACATGAAATGCTGATGGACCATCCCGATACC